>JAGCNQ010000296.1 GCA_017645845.1 Bacteroidaceae bacterium | reverse complement strand
GTACGAGACACAGCACCTGCCCGTCAGCATGAAGAAAGGAAAAGGCGGCTCTGTACGCATCCATCATCTCATGACGCCAGAAACGGTGCGGGGCATCACAGAGCTCGGCATCAAGATTAGTTTCTGAGTGCTAAGCTACTCCAAAAGTTAGTAGAAAAAGTTCTTTCCCTTAAGAATAAATGTTTTCATTCCTAAGTGAAAATGTTGTTCCAAATCGTCGGATATAAGTTCCAACCCCTGGAACTTATGTTTCGAGCCTTGGAACATAGATTTCAAGGCGTGGAACAGAAAATGCTCCTAGGTGGAAAAACTTTTTCTCCCTAGGTTAAGAAGATTTTCTCCCCAGGCCAGGAAGATTTCCTCTTAGGCGTGATAGTTTTTGAATAAAAAAAGCCCCGAGGACTTTGCAGTAATGCAAATCCTCGGGGCTTACTATAGCTTTTCCCCCTTCTATCATTCCCCTCTCCTTGGAGAAGGGTAGGGGTGGACTGGTGAAGGTTTATTCCTCGCCCCAAATGTCCCAACTTTCACTTTCCTTGGTGAGGGCTTGTCCGCCGTCAACAGTAATGTCGCTGTTAATAGGTAGGCTTTCGGCCAGCATCTGAGCTGCCTGTGCCTCTTCAATCTGCATTGCAGGTGCAAAATACTTTTTCATATTCTTATATATTATTATTATGTATTTATATTTAATAATGTATAGAGTTCCCTCCTCCGAGAAGGAGGGAACCGGTACATTTTACTTAAGCACCTTCTTGCCGTTCACAATGTTGATGCCCTTCTGCATCTTGTTCAGGCGCTGACCTGCAACATTGTAAATAACACCGTTCTCGATAGCATCCTCGACATTTACAATGCCAGTAGCATCTTCACCACTGAAGAGGAATGCCTTAACGCCGCTTGTGCTTTCCAGATAAGCCTTACCAGCCTTTATAATGCCTGATGTTGCCTTATAGAAACCAACAGGTTCGCCTTCAGGCTGAGCAAGAATGTACTGACCATTAGCTTCGATGTTCTTAGCAGTACCCTTCAAGTCGTTGGCAGCAACCTTCTCAACACCATCGATTGGTTCGAACATGTAGTAACCGGCATTACCTTTCAGAATGACTGGCTCTCCTGCAGCGAATGCTGTTTCGATGGGATTCAATATCAAGCTGTTGGTTTCTGTGTCCTTCACGCCTGCGAATACTTCAATATCAACGAAATTAGGAATTTCAAGGCCTGTCTCTTCCTGATAGAATGTAGCATAGCCTGCTTCGGTAATCTCAATAACCATAGGCAGATCTGTATCCAGAATGGGATAATTATTACCGGTAACCTGACGGAATGCAGGAGCGAGTCTTGCTGCAACGAAACCGTTTGCAAGCTGCTCGTCGGTAACCTTAGTGGCTTCCTGAGGATTCAGTGTGACAGTACTTGGTGAGCCATTGACAGAAGCATAATCGCCCTTATAGTAGCTGTTGACGATAGAAGAGCGTATGCTCTTGACAGCGCCGAAGAACGGAGCGACAATAGTTGACTGGATTGTACCAACGCACAAGCAGTTCTCAATTGTTACATGTGCACCGTTGCTGTAACCAATTATACCGCCGAAAGTACAGTTACCAGGAGTTGCTGCAGAATTAGACATTTCACCGTCGAACAGACAGTTGCTGATGGTGAGGTAGCAAGCATCGTTGTTGTTGGCGTAACCTACGATACCGCCATAGTTACCACTACCACCTGCGTCGTTACCGTCCAGGTCACCAAGGTAACGGCAACGGTCAACAGTTGTGTGACCATTGAGAGCGCCACCAAGGATACCACCAACCTGAGCACCTGCCAGTTCATTCTTGTAGTCAACGTTGCTATAGATATTGCTGATGCGAACATCATCACCTCCAGCAGCGGCAATCAAAGCGACTGCTCTGCCTGTAACTGCAGAAGAAACTTTAACAGTACCAATTGCACGGAAGTTCTTCACAACAGCGCTTCCTGCAAGTTTACCGAACAAGCCATTGTACTGACCCTTTGCGGTATAGACAATTTCGTAGATAGTATGTCCGTCACCATCGAAAATGCCTTCGAACGGAGTACTGTTCGTACCGATAGCAAATGTCAATTCGTCGTTAGTAATCTCCTTAGAAAGGTCAATATCAGCTACCAGTTTACCATTAGCGGTTTTGTTACCAGAACTAACCAAATTGGCGAAACATTTGAGCTCTGTTGCATCGGAAATCTGATAGAAACCATCCACTAGCTGAAGCTGAGCATCAGCAATAATAGCAGGAGCTTCTACGGTGATGTAGTTCATGGCTGCATTATAATAAGGAAGCAGATCGTTTGCAGTTGCTGTTGTTAATGCATTAGCCTTAGCCGTTGCCTCAGTTATTATCTCATTCTTCACGGCATCAGGAATGATTGCGTCTGCAAGCTCTGTTTTAAGAGCACTGAGTGCAGCTGCTACGGCATTAACATATTCCTGACGAATAGCTGCAAACTCTTCATCGGACAGGAACTGGAACTCTGCCATCTGCTGGAGTGTGCCACTGTAACATTCCTCAACTTCAATCTTGAAGTACTTAAATCCTTTAGGATTGGTGAAGTTGAAGTAAGCAGGAGCGAAGTTGGCTGCAGGCAGACGATCCTGACCAATGTCGGTCTTCTCGTCAATCAGAGTCCAGCTTCCAAAATCACGAGTGGCATACTCATCCATGTCACCTTTAATATTAGCGCCATAAATTTTCCACGTCTTCCAGTTACGTGCACCACCGCCATTACCAGTGTCATTGCCAGTAATCAGCATGTATTGACCGAACTGATTGGCAGCGTATGTCTTGAAGATAACGTATGCGCCGCCCTCGGGGATGGTGCCGCACCACTTGGAGTTCTTGTTGCCGTCAAGCAGTTTCGAAGCATCTTCATTATTATTTCCTGCGTTACCGCTAAGGAAACGGAAGCCGCCAGTTACGAATGCAGAAGAATCCTCAAGCTCTGCCTTCAAAGCTATCAATTGATTGTAGAGCAAAGTCATCTGCACAGCATCGGGTGTTGTCTGCAACAGAGCAAATTTCTCTGCGAATTCTGTCTTCTTGCTTTCCATGCTTGCCTCAACTACCAATGCATCCAAGCCAGCGGCAAACTCGGCCAACTCATCTACCAACGGCTGACGCATTGCCTCGAACTCTTCCTGAGTGCAGAGATACATCTCCTCCATCTGCTGCTGAGTGCCAGAATGAGGTGCAATCACCTTCACCATATAATATAAGTACTCCTGGGCAACACCCTTCTTGAAGTCGAATGTTGCGGGATAGAAGTTCTTCATGGGCAGGTACTGCTCATCGACATCAGTTCTCTCGTCAAGCAATGTCCAGCCTGTTGCGCTGCTGTCTGCAGCAGCGCTGAAAGAAGTGAAGTTGCCGCCATAGACACTCCAATCTTTCCAGTTACGACCATTGTTACCTGCGGTGTCGTTACCAGTCACAAGTTTGTAGAAGAAAGGCTTAAAGGCTTCCTTCACGCGGAAGATAACATACTGCGGGAAACCACTGCCGCCCCACTTGGTAGCAGCTCTGCCTTCACAACCGTCTTTGCCGTCAACCAGCTGTAAGTAGTGACCGTCACCCCAGCACTTGTCGGCTGAGCCGGCAAATGCTGCATAATTCGAACCGTTGACAAACTGATTCATTGCCTGAGCAATTGCATTGTTCTCTGCTTCAGCCAACTTAGCCTCGAGTTCCTCATATTCGCCAGTGCTGATGGCATCTGCCAAAACGCCGTCTAAGTCCAGACCTGCGAAGAAAGTAGCATACTCCTGGCACCAGGGGTCTGTTGCGCCCAGCAAAGACTCATATTCTGCCTTAGTTGCCTTTGCGGTGTTTACAAGGTTTGTATAGTACTGTGCATCGGAAACATCAGAGGTACTCAGCACATGGAACTCGCCTACCTGTGTCCAGCCATCGCTCTTCATAGCAACCAGCGTCAGCTTGATGTAGCGGAACTTGTCGGTTGTGTTGTTAGGGGTATATTCAAATGTTGTGTAGTTTGCGTTCAGGATTTCATCGTCGTTTGTTCTTTCATCAATCAACGTCCAGTTGCTGTTGTCGTTAGAGCCTTCAATCTTCCAGCTCTTGGGAGCGCGGTCGGGCCAGCTTCCATCATCGTGGGTGGAGAATGAATAGCTCTTCACAGCGTAAGGCTGGCCGTCGCCTGTTTCGATTGTCACCCAGTTGCCTGCAAGGTTGCTGCCTTCCCACTTCTGGCTAAGCAACAAGTCAACAGCCTTCTTGGAGTTGTCCTGAGAAGAAGCCTTCCACTTGTAGCTAACCACGCGATTGGTTTCAGCAAGAAGCTTGAACTCTGAGAGCTGAATCATGCCATCATAATAGGTACTGTTGTCATTCTCTTTCTTGTAACCCTGACTTTCATTCAGGACAAGCTTGAAGTACTTGAATGGCTTCAGAACATTCTTTTCGCAGAAGAAACGCTGTGTGTAGAAGTTTCTCAGCTGAATCATGTTGTTGCGACCGAGGTCGGAGAGTGCGATCCAACCTTCTGCATCGACACTGGCACCAACTGTAGCGTCGTTGGTTCCATAGAGCGTCCATTTACCGATGAGACGACCGAATTTCTCATTGTCGTTGGCTGTGGTTATGTCATAACCCCACACATAGACTGGCTCAGAGGCAGTAAAAAGTGCATAGACGCCATCGCCAGGACTACCACAATACTTTGTGTCTATGTTGTTGTCGAACAACTTGGCAATGCCTTCGTTACCATCGAAATTAGTTCCCTCCGTGCAGGTGTAAGTCACCTGGGCGGAGACTGTTGCTGCCATAGCTAAGGCCGCAAACAGAGTTAGTAATTTTCTTTTCATTTGTTGTTTTTTGATTTGGTTAATAAAAATGGTTATTCAGATAGTATTTTCGTACTCAAAATTATTAAATAATTTTAAAACTCTTCCCTTGATTGTTGTTAAATTATGTTAACCGAGTAAAACTTCACAAGAAAAGTAACTAATATAGTGGTGTTAGCGAAGTATCTTTTTGCCATTTCTGATATAAATGCCTTTTGGCAGTTTACCATTTTGCATTTGGCGTCCCTGCAGGTCGAACACACTATTTTGGATCTTGATTTTTGAATCTTGATTGTTCTCGTCGTCTTGGGCTCGGATGGGAGCAATAGCGGTGCCGATGTCGCCGTTAACCATCTTGTCCACATAGACTTTCATCCAATGACCGCCCACGACGCTGCGGGCACGGAAGGAAGCCATACCGCCATTGCCGTCGGTAAAGTACCAGTCGGAAAGAGGCACGCGGGAAGGCGTTTCATTGACATACCTCCAAACGAGGTCGGAGATGCGAAGGAAATAATTGTTATTCCTGGCCATCGCAGCTGTCCACATCTCCCAGTCACTCTTGGTGTAGCTGGAACGACTGTCAAGTGGCAGACCGTAAGTATTGAGTTTGCCGAGGTAGTAATTGTACTCCTGATTCTTGACCAGATCGGAGAAGAGTCCAAGGCTCCAGGCCTTATCCCATACCATATTATATTTCTGGCTCCAGGTATCACTCTTGTCGTAGGCCAGCTTATAGTGATTGCCGTCTTTGGCGAGTACGCACCAGTTGTCGGCCATCTCCTTTGCTTTCGCCATGTATGTGTAGTAGGCATCCATATCGCCTCGCAGGAAGCAAAGCATTCCATAGCCGGCAACGCCCATGATGGCCTTGACAGCCAGATTGGCATTGTGTGCCAAATGACCTGCGAAGTCATCGGTACAGAGCTGATTTTCTGGGTCCTGTCCGTTTTCGACAAGATAGTTGGTCCACTTTGTAAGTGTCTTCCAGTAACGGTCTGCCCATTTGGTATTGCCATCGATGTTTGAGATGGCGGCAGCCAGGATGACGATGTTGGCGCTCTCCTCAATGGGCATATTGCCGCCAAACTCTCCGTTGGCACCGGGGAAGCACTGGGCATAGACCTGGTTGTTTGCATGGGGATAGGTGCCGAGGTCGTGTGCTGCGAAGTCGAATCCCCAACGGTCGCTCTCACAGTAGTCGAGGATGGAGGTACACATGCCTTTCATCAAGTCCGTATTGTAGAGGAGGAAGAGGGGGGCTGATGGATAGGTGAGATCGACAGTATTGACACAACCGTTCGAGTTGTTCTCTTTGGAGAAGAAGAGGAGGTTGCCCTTGTTGTCTTCGAATATCTTATGTGCAGCAATGCAATGGCGATATGAAGCGCATAGCACCTCGGCGTACTTGGCATTGCCAGAGGCAAGTCCGTCGTCATAGATAATCTGATCCTGAGCCTTGCATCGGGTCATGATGTCGTCGTAATTGTTCTGGAACTCAGCAAAAGCTTGCTGAATGGTCTTACCGTTACGTGCCCAGTAGCCTTTGTAGTTGACATCCATGTAGCGCATGTCATAGACCTCGTCATAGCCGAACATCATGTAGCTGCTGGCCTGAGCGGTATTTCCGAAGTCGTGCACGAAGGAAAGTTGTGGCATCTCGCCCTCCTCAGAACTTTCGTAAGGGATGGTACTCTCCGGCAGCTGACCTGTGGTGTGGAAAGTCGTAGCTGTGAGGTCTTGGTCGGCGACAGATACAGTTCCATTCACATTGGGCAGATAAAGGTAACCCCAGTCGATAGTAATGAGGTCACCTGCCTTTCCAAGCACTTTTTGGTCCTTGCTGCCACTCTTGATATATTGGCGCTGACCATTGCCGATGATGGTGGTAGTGGTAGCCTGACTGTTATTATCGACTGTCATTTCAGGCGTTGTACCGAAGTAGAACTGGACATTGTGTTCCTGCTCATCGTTGGAACGTACCTGATAAGAGATGAAGTTGATAGGGGTGGACATCAGCTCGATATCGTCCATCAGGAAGGGCGCGGTGAAGACAAGGTCGAGGTCAACGCCGCCGCAGGTAAAGGTATAATATGTGCTGGTGGGCATGACAGAGCAGGCGGTCTGCTTAGCCGATTTCTCGCCTGCAGCATTGATGTAGAGACCAATGTCGGCTAAAGCTCCGCCCGTCGTATTATGAACATGATAGGCAATAACGTTCTGGCCTTCGTGCAATACTGCCTTGTCTGCATCGGTGAGGTTGTAGATGACATTCTGTACCCAGGTATTGCCTGTATTAACGACGCGACGGCCGTTAATGTAAGCCTGACAGACATCGTCGTGTGAATAGATGAGGGCAAGTTCCTGCTGCAAATCCTCTGCAGTAAGCGTAATATAACGGCGTATATAATAATCGCTGTTAGTCGCTGTCCAGTTGGTATAGATGTTGGGATACTCGCCCTTCGAACCAAAAGCTCCCTGCTGGGTTTGCCAAGAAGAATCATCGAAATTTTCCTTTGTCCAGGTTGTTCCACTTGTTGGTGTGGTCTTGACCTTAGCTTCCCAGGCACCTTCTTCGGCCATTCCTGCACCTGCGATGGAATGGTAGCCGGGATGGCTGCCAAGTGCATTCTTATATAGACCTATGTCGGCTTGAGCTCCACCGTTCGTATTGTGGACATGGAAGGCAATGACGTTGTCGCCCTCCACAAGAGAGGCACGGGCAGAACCGGTCAGATGCACCCTGACATTCTGCTTCCAAGAAACATCGGTTGCAACAACTTGTATGCCATTTACATACACTTCGCACTTGTCGTCGTGCGAATAGATTATCCATAAGTCACTGTTCAGGTCGTCTGCCGTGAGGGTAACGTGACGACGAATATAGCGGTCGGAATTGTCGCCTCCCCAAGCCGTCTGTATGTAAGGATACTCGTTCTTGGAGCCCCAAGGGCCTGTCTGTATGTTCCAAGATGTATCATCAAAGTCAAGATTCATCCAGATATCTGTCATCGTGGAATTCAAACTTGTGCGCACTCGGGCTTGATAGCCGCCCTTGTTTCCCATGGGAGCAATTGCGAGGAGCTTTGTGGAACGCTGTGTGCCCATGAAACGATAGACCTTGCCGTCTACACGAAGCAAGCCGTCCATAGCCTTTTGCTGGTTGTCCCAATGTTTGGTGGTGCCATCGTACAGATTGTCGTAAGGCGACCAGAACGAGAAGTATGGGTCATTGACCAACAAGGGGACGCTGGGCAAGCGAAGTGCCGTTGTTTTGTATGGTTCGAAATAGTCTGGCGTTTGTGCCTGGAGAATGGAAATCATCGCAAAAGCGACAAGCATGAGAAGTGACTTACGCATAATTATATAGTTTTTTACTTTATGACTGCAAAGTTAATACTTTCTTTGCAAACCACAATACTTTACCTCAGGAAAAATACACATTATTATATATAATTTGTAATTATCAAGTCATAATTCATAATAATTTTATATCTTTGTCGACAATTCTTTACTATGAACCTTAAACTATGAACTCTGAATTAAAAAAGGACATTCCTGTGCTATTGCTCACAGGTTATCTTGGCAGCGGCAAGACAACACTTCTGAACCGCATCCTCTTGAATCGTCGCGGCATACGCTTCGCTGTAATCGTCAACGACTTAGGTGAGGTGAATATCGATGCTGACCTTATTCAGAAGGGAGGCATCGTTGGTGGACAGGACGACAGCTTGGTGGCTTTGCAGAACGGTTGTATCTGTTGCACCCTCAAGATGGATTTGATACAACAATTGTATGATATCATCGCCTTGCAGAAATTTGACTACATCGTCATTGAGGCTAGTGGCATCTGTGAGCCGGAACCTATTGCACAGACCATCTGCTCGATGGCTCGCATGGCTCCGGAAGTAACTAAGAACGGCATACCTTATGTCGATTGCATCGTCACTATTGTGGATGCTCTTCGGCTGAAGGACGAGTTCAACTGTGGCTCAAGCCTTACAGACAAGAAGATTGATAAAGAGGATATCGAGAACCTCGTCATCCAACAGATAGAGTTTTGCAATATCATCTTGTTAAATAAGGCTGCTGATGTGGAGCCAAAGGAACTGGAGCGTATCCGACAAATCGTGCGTGGCATCCAACCTAAGGCACAGATTATTGATTGTAATTATGGCGATGTGGAACTCGACAAACTGTTGAATACCAATCTCTTCGACTATGAGAAAGTCGCTACATCCGCCACATGGATAGAAGCAATTGAAGGCCCAGTAAAAACGGAAGAAGACCATGATGACCACGACGATGATAACGACGAGCATGAGCATCATCATGAACACCATCATGAGCACGAGCATCACCACCATCATCATGATGAAGAAGGAGAGGCAGAAGAGTATGGTATCGGTACATTCGTCTATTATCGCAGAGAGCCGATGGATTTGGGTGAGTTCGACCACTTTGTGGCTCGTCTTTGGCCGAAAGGCATCATCCGAGCCAAAGGTATCTGCTATTTCCGGGGCGAAGAGGATGTATGCTACCTCTTCGAACAGGCAGGCAAACAAGTTAAGTTGCAGAACATCGGACAATGGTACGCCACAGTGCCCAAAGCTGAACTTGAAGCCATGAAGCAACGTGATGTCAACTTGCGGCGCGATTGGGATGACCGCTACGGTGACCGTATGCAGAAACTTGTCTTCATTGGCCAGCATCTCGATAAGGAAGCAATCACTGTTTTGCTCGACGGCTGTCTGGCTGAATAAAAGTTAAATTATCTTAAATAGTCTGCTCTCTTTCCCTTTATTATATATAATGTGAAAGGAAAACCGTATCTTAGCACAGCGAATTATTGTCTGAAACAGACAACAACAAATGATAACCCTATTATTAACTAAACAATAGAACAATTTATGAAAAGAAAAATTACTTCTTTAGCCGTGTTGGTTCTCTCATGCTTGATGGTCACTCCTGTACTGGCCGATGATGAGCAGGGGCTGACAGGTGCCGGTGAATTAGTAACAGTTCCCGAAGCGGGCAAGTACTATCTAATCGAAGGCAATGGACAACAGGCAAATCAATCGACTACTTGGCTGTACGACAATGATGGTTCCCTCTCCGCGACGACAGATATACTCTATGGCCCGGATGGCCTGAAGTACGTTTGGATTTTTGAGGTTACTGACGAAGGGTATGCCGCACAGAATCTCGTTACTGGACGCTACATCCATATCGCAGGTACCCAAAACGGTGGTGCAGTACAGATGCAAACGAGTCCATCTTATTTCGCAATAGAGGTTGATGGCGACTATGTTGCTTTCAAGAACGCTTATGGGCAATACATTGACATGCAATACAGCGGTACATCTCCTGCGACTTGGAGCGGCGGTGTATCGGGTTCACGTCGTTTGAGCATTTATGTGGCAGAAGTACAAGGTGTAGATGACTTCACCCTTGCAAAGGATCGCCTTAACAGCTGTTTTGGCACCTATCAGGATTATCTGCCTGGCTATGGCAACAATCCCATTGACAAACTTCGTGGTACAGAGATTGGCCAGTACAACTGCAGCGATGAAGATTACAACACTTTCGTCGATAACATGCAGTTGGCTCTCAAAATCCTTGAGGATGATGTTCCCAATGTCACTATTGAGCAGATTTACGAAGTCATCGAGAAAATTGAGACAAGCTATGCTGCCATCATAGCATCTATTGTCAAACTTACCATTGCTGATGGCAACTATCGTATTGTCAGCGCGTTGGAGTGGACCAACACAGAGCGCATAGCAACTGGTGAATACGATGAGAACGACGAGCCCATCTACGAGGAGAGAACCACACATCCCACCAAGGCAATGTACGCTACCCTCGAGGGCAAAGCTATGTGGGCTAACGTTGACAATACCGACTGCCGCTACCTCTGGAAGATGACCAATAATGCAGAGACGGGCTATATCCAGATGATGAATATTGCCACAGATGGCATATTGAATGATTGTACTCAGAGTACTCAAGCAACCCTGACCAAAGACAGCCAGACGAAGATGAAGTTTGAGTTCATCAGGCGAACAGAGGATGGTAAAGTCATTGTGGTCATGAAGCGCAGCGACCGAGGAAATTACGGCTATCTGCACTGCAACAATCATGGTGGTGGCACTGGAACGGCCAGCAACATTGTAGGTTGGACAGCCGAGGCAGGAGCCAGTCAGTGGATTCTGGAACCCGTCAGCGACGCTGAGGTACAGACTCTGATAGATGCTTACGCTCCCATCAAGGATCATGAATTACTTGTCTCCATGTTCCAAGGTCTTATCACTGAGGCTGAAGCGGCCATCGCTCAGGCAAAAGATGATACCTATATTACAGAGCGTGGCGCCGGGCTCATTACATCTACAGAGCAATTCAGCAGTCCCTTCACAGACCCGACAGAAGGTAGTTTTGACAATGTCCTCACTGATGATGCCAGCACTTTCTGGCACAGCACATGGCAAGAAGGCAACAAGCAGAACCACGACCACTTCTTCCAAGTTAGTTTTGACAAACCGATAGAGGGCAATATCCAGTGCTTCATGCGCCGTCGAGATGTTGCTAATGACCATATTACCGACCTTGGTGTCTTCGGCTCCAACGACGAAAGCTCTCTTGAAAGCGATACTGAAGAAGGTTGGACGGAGCTTGGCTCTTACGATCTCTCCGCGAATGCTTCCGCAAGTCAGACGGTCTATTCGAACGGCATCCAGTATACAGAGGGCTATAAGTACCTCCGCTTCTACATCGATGGAACAACTACTAAACGAGGCTATGGTCACTTTGCTACTTTCCAACTTTACAAACTGACCATTGATGGTAATACACAATGGAGCCAGATGGGCGAAGTTGCCACAACCATCGAGGCTGCTCTCGCTGCAGCCAAGGCAGTGGATTTGGACGAGATGATAGATATGACAGAGTACAATGCTCTGAAAGCTGCCCTCGATGCCTTCAAAGCTGCCCTTGTTGACCCAAGTGCACTTGCTGCTGCCATCGATGCAAATAAGGATGTGACTGATCTTATCTCCTTTGGCACGAATCCCGGCTTCTGGGAGCCCAGCGGTGATGCCGGCTCGTTTGCAAGCTTAATCCGATTGGCAACGGCTTATCTCAAGAACGGCAAGTACACGCAAAATCAAGTTGACCAATACACCGAAGCCATCATAGCCAGCGTAAACGACATCTTCGCTAAAGCCAATCCCGTTCAGCCCGGCAAGTGGTATGCCATCCAGTACGACAGTAAACAGAACTACGAAACTCGCGGATGGAGCAAGGACAATGCTGTCAATACCACTTTGGGTGACCTCTATGACAACTTCGCAGCTCCCGCTAACATTGAGGAGGATGTACTCGTCGGCTTCTCTTCTCTCGAAGACGTAAATATCGGTCAGGCTGTACGCTTCATCAGCGACCAGATTATTGAGGAAGTGGATCAGATCGCCTTCCGTTTCGTGGCTCAAGGTGACAGCGCATTTGCCATCCAGCATAAGAGCGGCCTTTACCTCAATGGCGCAGCACGCAGCACAAATCTGACCCTTGGTCTCACACCAGCCCTCTTCAATGTTAGGGCAGTCGGCTACGGCAAGGTGGTTATTGAGGCTCGCGACCTCAAGGGAAAGGGCTACTACGACGAATCCGTTTATCTCCATGCTCAGAACGTAGGTCACAGCCTCGTTACGTGGAACAACGACAATGTCGGTTCCAGCAGTGCTCTCTATATCGTTCCAATCGCTGAAAGCGAATTCGACGAGGGCAACGATATTCAGGAAAGTGTTGTTATGAACGTCAAGCCCAACAGCATCAAGTTCATGTGTTATCCCACAGGCTTCTCAGTATCCAATGCTGAAATCTATGCATATCAGGGTGCCATCGCAGATGGTGAGCAGGCACACTATACATTCAACAAGGTTGAACAGGCCGCTCCCGGTCAGCCCGTACTCCTCGTAGTGGGTGACCGCGAAGACTTCGAGGCAGAAGACGAAGAGCCAGAGAAGATTCACATTACTCCAGTCGGCACAAACTTCGCACCGGCTCCCCTCACGACAGACGGCGTACATGGCACATACACATACGAATGGGTTGACGAAGGTACCGTTGTCGTTGGCGGTGGCAAGATTGCACAAGCCGGCAATACGCTCGTACTCGCTGAAGGCGTAGATGGAACAGACTGCACGCGCGACATTAGCGCCAACACAGGCTACATTGTTTACGGTGAGAACATCCTGAAGAATGCAAACCCCGACAGGTATGACCTCGTAATCACGGCTGCAAAGCCCAGCTTGAAGGGTGACCTGAACGGTGACGAAAAGGTGGACATCGCCGATGCAGTGACTATTCTGAACATTATGGCTGCAGGTGAGTACAAAGAAGATGCTGATCTCAATCATGACCAGAAGGTTGACATCGCCGACTTCGTAACCGTCCTTAACATGATGGCTGCGCAGTAACAAACTCCTCCTGGCCTCCCCATAGGTGAGGGACTAGAATAGCCCCCTGCGGTTTCGATGCCGCAGGGGGCTGTTTTTTACTGCTCGGCGGAGGAAATATTTTTTCTCTGCGGATGAAAAAGTTTTCCTGTGCGTTGCAGTAAAATCTTGTCAGGCACGGGCAGACGAGGAGCAACCGTCGTGTAACACATTGAACACAGAAAAGCAATGTGTTACAGCGTCAGACTTATTTAATCCCAATACCTATTCTTTAATCCATTTATTCCCCATTTGTAGGGCTTATGTGATTTTGAAGTGCCAAAAGTGGCCCTTCAGACACTTTTTTCTTGGCGACTTTCCCTATAATTAAAAATAATGTAGTAACTTTGTGCGCGATTATTGCAAAACACCTATGGATACCCAGCAACAGTTTGAGGAGGTGATGGCCGAATGCCGCGCATTGTTCGTCAAGAAACTGCACGACTATGGCGCAGCTTGGCGCATCCTGCGGCCGTCTTCCCTAACAGACCAGATATACATCAAGGCCAACCGCATACGCAGCATCGAGACGAAGGGCGTTTCGCTTGTGGATGAAGGCATACGGCCGGAGTTCATCGGTATCGTGAATTATGCCGTTATTGGCCTGATTCAATTGGAGAAAGGCTATTCCGAGAAGCCGGACGACATGACGAACGAACAGGCCGTTGAGGCTTACGACAAGCATGCCCAGGCCGCTCTGCAGTTAATGCTCCGCAAGAACCACGATTACGATGAAGCTTGGCGAGGCATGCGCATCAGCAGCTATACGGACCTCATCCTGATGAAGGTGTTCCGCACGAAACAGATTGAATCCCTTGAAGGGGGAACGTTGGTGTCAGAAGGCATCGACGCTAATTATATGGACATGTTGAACTATGCCGTCTTTGGCTTGATAAAGTTGACGTTCGGTGAACAAGACGACACTCAAGCATAACTTGGCACTTCTAGCGATTGGAGTGGTACGTCTGGTGCTTGCACTGACATACCTCTTCTCTGGCGCGGTTAAGCTGATTGACCCACGAGGCACGCAGTACAAGATAGAAGACTACGCCGCCGCCTTCGGCTTGACCAGTCTGATGCCGGAATGGTTGCCTCTGGTGCTGGCTTGCGTGCTTGCCATCGTGGAGTTCCTGATGGGCGTTTATCTGCTCTTCGGCATTCGCAGAAGGCTTACGCTTTCCACATCGATTTGCTTCATGCTCGTCATGACGCCGCTGACGTTCTGGCTTGCTATCAACAATCCTGTGTCTGACTGTGGTTGTTTCGGCGATGCTCTCGTACTGAGCAACTGGCAGACGTTCTGGAAAAACGTTGTCCTGCTTGTCTTCTCCATTATTGGTTTACGCTACTATAAGCTGATGCCGCATTTCGTGGGCAAGAGCTACGAGTGGATTGTGGCCCTCTCAGCTTTTGTCTTTGCCGTGCTCTTTGCCAGTTATAACCTATGGCGATTGCCCATCATCGACTTCCGTCCCTATCACGTCGGAGCCGACATCCGTCAGGCTTGGTACGACGACCAACAGAATTTCGGTGAGTTTCAGACGACATTCATCATGGAGAAGGACGGTGTGCAGAAAGAATTTGCGCTCGAAGACTATCCCGACAGCACTTGGACTTTCATAGACACGAAGACCATACAGCTCGAGCCAACGAAGCGAAGTGGAGTGGGGGACTTACTCATTCAGGACACAAAAACTGGCGAAGACATCACCGAACAGATACTATGCGACCATGCTTGGACACTCCTGCTCATCGCTCCTTATCTCGAAAAGGCTGACGACGGTGTGATGGGCGAACTGCTCGCGCTCTACGACTTCTGTGAGGAAACGGGATGCCGTTTCTATTGCCTCACTTCAAGCGGTGAAGAAGCCATCGCTAACTGGACAGAAATGACTGGAGCCGAATATCCCTTCTGCCATGCAGATGCAGTCGTGCTTAAGACCATGATACGCTCCAACCCGGGCCTCATGCTTCTCCACGACGGCAAAGTCATGGGAAAATGGCCCTCGACAGACCTACCAACTCCGACAGACATATTAATAATCATAAGTTAAACATCAAAAGAAATGAGAAAGAAAATCGTAGCAGGCAACTGGAAAATGAACAAGACCCTGCAGGAAGGTGTAGCTTTGGCTACTGAACTCAAGAACATCTTGGCTGCAGAGAAACCCAACTGTGAAGTCATCATCGGCACACCCTTCATTCACCTCGCCACTTTGAGCGAACTGCTTAAGGATAGTGTTATCGCAGTCAGTGCAGAGAATTGTGCCAACAAGGAAAGCGGTGCATACACTGGCGAAGTGAGCGCAGCTATGGTGAAGAGCACTGGTGCCGAGTATGTTATCCTCGGTCACAGCGAGCGTCGTGAGTACTACAATGAGACTCCCGAAATTCTGAAGGATAAGGTTGACCTGGCTCTTGCAAATGGTCTGAAGGTCATCTTCTGCATCGGTGAAAGCCTTGCAGAGCGTGAAGCAAACCAGCAGGAAGCTGTCTGCAAGGCAGAACTCGAGGGTAGCGTATTCCACCTCTCTGCTGAGCAGTGGAAGAACATCGTGATTGCCTACGAACCCATCTGGGCCATCGGTACAGGCAAGACCGCTACCGCAGAGCAGGCAGAGGAAATCCACGCTTACATCCGCAAGTGTGTTGCTGACGTCTATGGTGCACAGGCAGCTGACGATACCACCATCCTCTATGGAGGTTCCTGTAAGGCCAGCAATGCTCCTGAACTCTTTGGCAAACCCGACATTGATGGTGGCCTGATTGGCGGTGCAAGTCTCAAGGCTCCCGATTTCAAGGGTATCATCGATGCCTGGAAATAGGTTTCTCTCTCCGCTCCCTTTGGTGGGAGTGCTATGAATCGTAAATTGTACATTGTAAATCGTCAAATTGTAAATGAAGTACGCCTTTGTCCTCACGCTCTGGCTGAGTGCTATGACAATGAGTGCTCAGCAGACTTTCACCGAAAAGCTGCAGCAAGTAGTGGAATCGGCGGGCAGAATCATTCTGCATCAGGAGAAGACCATCACAGATCTCGTCAACGGTACGTTGAAGTCTGCCATGACACCTGGACAGAAAAGACAGGTTGGCGACACCATATCATCGCAATTCCCCGACTCAGCGTCATCAGATAGCCTTTCTCTTGGGGTAAAAGTGAGGATTAATGGTTATCGGATTCAGGTGTACTTTGGCGACAATTCCCGAAAAGGCAAGACTGAAGCGCGGGCTGCAGGCCTGCGCTTCAGGAACTACTTCCCGCAATTGCCTGTCTATGTGAGTTTTGTCTCCCCTCATTGGCTATGTAGAGCAGGAGATTTTCGTACGATGGAAGAGGCCCGCGAAGTACTACGGCAGATTCGCGAGATGGGTATTTTCCGCGAGGCTGTCATCGTAAAAAGTAAGATAAACGTAAGATTGTAAGAATGGAACAGCAGTACAAGCACGAACTGACACCTGCTCAGCAACAGCTCGTAGAGCACGTCCGTGCTATACTTGACATTTTAGGAGAAGATGCACAGCGCGAAGGCTTGCTTAAGACACCAAAGCGTGTGGCAAGAGCAATGACAACCCTCACATGTGGCTATGAGCTAGACCCTGTGGCGATACTCAATTCGGCTAAGTTCAACGAGGATTATCGTCAGATGGTCATCGTGCGTGACATCAATTTCTATTCCCTTTGTGAACATCACATGCTTCCTTTTTATGGTAAGGTACATGTGGCATACATCCCCAATGGACAAGTTACAGGCTTAAGCAAGATAGCCCGTGTTGTGGATTGCTTCTCGCATCGTCTCCAAATACAAGAGCGTATGACAAAGCAGATACGCGAGTGCATTCAGACAGCCCTCGAACCCCTGGGCGTGATGGTAGTTGTTGAGGCACAGCACATGTGTATGCAGATGCGTGGGGTAGAGAAGCAAGGAAGTATCACTACAACTAGTGATTTCTGCGGTGCTTTCAATCAGGCAAAAACCCGTGAAGAGTTCCTACAGCTCATACGAGCTTAAGTTTCAGAGAACTCGGATTACTCAGAATATTCAGAATACTCAGAAAAATAATCATGAAGAAACTTCTTTTAGGTGATGAGGCTGTTGCCTTGGGTGCCATTAATGCCGGATTGAGCGGCGTGTATGCCTACCCTGGTACGCCAAGTACCGAAATTACCGAATACATACAGAACCATCCTCTTGCCAAGGAACGCGGAGTGCACTCCCGTTGGTGTACCAATGAAAAGACAGCAATGGAGGCTGCCCTCGGTATGTCGTATGCAGGTAAGAGGGCTTTGGTGTGCATGAAGCATGTGGGCATGAACGTCTGTGCAGACGCTTTTGTGAATAGTGCGATTACAGGTGTGAAGGGCGGTCTTATCGTACTAGCTGCGGATGATCCCTCGATGCACTCCTCGCAGAACGAGCAGGACTCACGCTTCTATGCCAAGTTTGCATTAGTTCCTTGCCTTGAACCATCTAATCAGCAGGAGGCTTACGACATGATGGCATACGGCTTTGAGCTTTCGGAAAAGCTTGGAGAACCCATCGTACTTCGTGTCGTGACCCGTCTTGCTCACTCTCGTGCCGCTGTGGAAGTGACGGAACCAAAGGAGGAAAAGCTCCTTTCACCAGCCACCGATCAGTGGGTGCTTCTGCCGGGCATTGCCCGAAAGAAGTATGTGGCTCTCCTGGAAAAGCAGGATGCCATGAAACTGGCTTCTGCAGAAAGTCCCTATAATAAGGTAGAGACTTCTACGAAGAAGACAGGCATCTTGGCTTGTGGTATTGCTTACAACTATGTGAAGGAAGCTTTTGGAAATGATGCAAATCTGGTTAAGATATCACAGTATCCTTTGCCCGAGGAGAAGATAAAGACTTTGGCAGCGAAGTGCGATGACCTTCTCGTTATTGAGGACGGTCAACCTGTTGTAGAGGAGTTGGTAACGGGCTTGCTCGGTGCCGGTTATCCTGTCAGGGGACGTCTGACTGGCGACCTGCCTCGTACCGGTGAACTCACGCCCGACAATGTGGCAAAGGCACTTGGTAAAGAAGCGGGTGCAGTCTTTGTCCCTGCCAAGAATATGGCGGCACGTCCTCCTCAGCTATGCCAAGGTTGCGGCCACAGAGATGTGTATGCAGCCCTGAATGCAGTATTAGCTGACTATCCCGAGCATCGTGTCTTTGGTGATATTGGATGTTATACGCTTGGCGCATTGCCTCCTTTCCAAAGTCTTTCTTCCTGTGTCGATATGGGTGCGAGCATTACGATGGCCAAGGGTGCTGCTGATGCAGGACTTTTCCCTTCTGTGGCAGTCATCGGCGACTCTACATTCACTCATAGCGGTATGACTGGATTGCTGGATGCTGTAAACGACAAATCCAACATCACGGTTATTATCTCCGACAATCTCACGACAGGCATGACTGGCGGACAGGATTCTGCAGGTACCAACAAATACGAGGCCATTTGTCTGGGCTTGGGCGTTGAGCCAGAACATGTGCGTGTGGTAGTTCCTCTGCCTAAGAATATGCCGGAGATAACGCGTGTCATCCGTGAAGAGATAGAATATAAGGGCGTTTCCGTCATTATTCCTCGCAGAGAATGTATCCAGACATTCGCCAGACACGCCAAGGAGAGAAAGGCAGAGAAGAAATAAATGGTAAACTGTAAATTGTCAAATCGTAAATGAAAAAGGACATAATATTGTGCGGAGTTGGCGGACAAGGTATCCTCTCCATCGCTACTATCATAGGTGAAGCAGCAACGAAGGCTGGGCTCTATCTCAAGCAGGCAGAGGTACATGGTATGAGCCAGAGAGGCGGCGATGTACAGTCCAACTTGCGTCTTTCCATAGAGCCAATCTGGAGCGACCTCATTGCTGAGGCCGGCGCTGAACTTATCATTTCTATGGAACCGATGGAAGCTATGCGCTATTTGGCATATCTCAGTAAGGATGGAAAGATAGTGACAAGTTCAAAGCCTTTCGTCAATATTCCCAATTATCCTGACGAGGAAGCGTTGCAGAAAGAGTTGGACACATTGCCCAGCATAAAGCTCGACATCGAAACCGTTGCCAAGGACTGTGGCAATCCCAGAGGTGCAAACATGGTACTTCTGGGTATGGCCGCTCCTGCTATCGGCATCCTTTCCGTCGAGAGCCTGAGAGAGGCCATCTCAACCGTATTTGCCCGTAAGGGAGAGCAGGTCGTTGAGGCCAATCTCAAAGCTTTTGACGCTGGTGTGAAAGCAGGAATGTGAAATGACAAATTGCTAAATCGTAAATTGTCAAATCGTAAATTAACTCGTTGTGTTTGACAGAGAAAAAGTAAACAGCATTATTGAATCGATGGGGCTTGGGGACTTTTCCCAGGCCACCATTCGTGATATACAAGCTCTTTCCCGTGTTCTTGAGGAGAAAACAGGGGAGGAAGTTATTCATCTGGAAATGGGCGTTCCGGGTTTACAACCTTCAGAAATTGCTTTGAAAGCAGAGGAAGAAGCCCTTAGGAACGGTTGTGCCACTATCTATCCGCCTAATGGAGGTATTCCTCGCATCAAGCAGGCTGCCTCTGATTTTGTCAAGGCTTTCATCGGTGTGGATGTGGCATCAGAAGGCTGTGTCCCAACAACAGGTAGTATGCAGGGTACCTTTGCTACCTTTATGGCAATTCGTCACGCTTTTGCCGGCACGAAACATGATACTGTCCTGCTTATCCAGCCGGGTTTCCCTGTACAAACTACACAGTGTGATGTAATTGGTTTGAAGCACGAAGCCTTGGATATCTATAATTATAGGGGCGAAGCTTTAACGGAAAAGCTGGAAAAAATTGTGGCAAAAGGAAATATCTGTGCCATTGTCTATTCCAACCCCAACAATCCTTCATGGGTTTGCTTCACAGAAGATGAGTTACGCGGCATAGGGCAGATTGCAACGAAGTACGACCTCCTTATCCTGGAAGATTTGGCATATTTTGCTATGGACTTTCGGCGTGACTTGTCACACCCGT
>JAGCNQ010000295.1 GCA_017645845.1 Bacteroidaceae bacterium | reverse complement strand
TTTGTTCACAGGAGTTTGGTGTGGCGCAAGTTGTTACAATCACCTTGACATTGTGCGCTTCGACCCTACGCTCTGCCATCTGATGGGTTACGAGAAAGGGCCTGACCACCGTGCCTACCAGCGCTACTTTGGCAAGTTCTCTCAAGCCGTCAACCAGCGTGTGTTCGATTCTTTGTATAGATGGTTCTTCTCCGAATTGTGCTTTGACAACTACACGCTCGACTTCGACTCTACGGTGATGGAGCGTTGCGGTGAGCAGGATGGGGCGGCTGTGGGCTACAATCCCAAGCGCCCAGGGCGTAAATCCCACCATCCGCTGCTGGCGTTCGTGGCTGATCTCCGCATGATCGCTAACTACTGGCTGCGTCCAGGAAACACATCAGCCTCTACAAACTACTTGGCGTTTCTCGACAACACGCTGGAGCGGCTTCAGGGCAAGAAGGTGGGGCTGTTGCGCATGGACAGCGGCTTCTTCAGTGGTGATATATTCGACCGTCTGGAAGAGAAGCGTCTGCCCTATATCGTAGCATGCCGCTTCAACAACTCCATCAAGATACAGCTGGCTTCGCAGGTAAAATGGACGGAAGTGGCAGATGGCCTTCATATTGCGGAGAGCACCTATCAGGCACAGGACTGGAAGAAGCCCCGCCGAATCATTATGGTCAGACAGGAAATAGACAAGCGCCCCAAGGCAGCAGGCAAGAAGATAAAGAAGATCAAGCACCCCAAGCAGATGGAACTTTTCCCTGACGTAGCCGAGCTGGGGAACTACCGCTACAGTTGTTTCATCACCTCACTGACACTGCCTGCAAAGGCCGTTTACGACCTCTATCGCGGAAGGGCAGACTCGGAGAACAGAATCAAGGAAATCAAGTACGACTTCTCTGCTGACAAGTTCTCTTCCCAAGACTTTTGGGCTACCGAAGCCTGCGACTCCTTTATTATCATGGCATACAACTTCATCAGCCTCTTCAGACATGCCATCATCAACTCCAAGCAGAGTCATTTCCTTAAGACCATCAGGTACAAGATACTCAGTATTCCTGCATATCTCGAAAAGAAAGGAAATAAAAATGTTTTACGTCTTGTGAGAACCATGAATCAACGCCAGGCATTCCTTGGACTCTGGAGGACAACTGAAAACTTTGACATCACCAGAACTAATTGGGCCTAACGACCGATTTGGGTTTAATTAACTGATAGTCAATAAGATATAACAATAAATATTAGGATATTTGACAAATTTTCCGTACCTTTATATCGCCAAACATAAAGAGCGAAATCAATGTCAAAGTATCCTAATGGCGACAAAGTTACAACAAAAAAGTCAGAATCAAGCATAGATCTGGCAACAATTTCTCCTTGCAGCAAAGGAATTTCACAGATATACCAGTCTTCAGAGATAAACATTCTGTTTGCAGACCATGATGATGGGATCTTTCATCTGTATGGGTCATCATCTCTTGAATACGGCAGGTGCCCCTATTGCGGACGGATTAGCCGTCGGGTACACAGCCGGTATGTGAGACAATCCAAGACTTGTCCATCCTTGGCAGGCGTGTTGTTTTGTACTTGGAGGTACGGAAGTTCTTCTGCGACAATGAGGACTGCCGCAGGAAGACCTTTGCGGAGCAGCCTGGCGACGAGGTTTTCCGTTACCGTAGGCGTACATGCAGATGTGAGAGGGCCGTAGCACGTCACGGCATATCCGTATCTTCAGGTTCTGCCAGCAGGCTGCTTGAGCACATGGGCATACACATAAGCCCCTCAACTGTCCTGCGTGACGTCCACAGGATGCGTCCGTCTCAATACCAACAGCTAAAGGAGGTCGGTGTTGACGACTGGGCATGGCGCAAGGGCGTAACCTACGGGAGCATCATCATAGACCTCGAGAATGGCTGGCCAATAGACCTGCTTGGCGACAGGGAGACGGACAGCTTCCGCAGCTGGATGGAGGGACACGAACAGGTGTGCCTGGTCAGCCGGGACCGGTCTACGGACTACAGTTCTGCCATTGCAGCTTTGGATAAGCCCATCGATGAAGTGGCGGACAAGTTTCATATAGTAAAGAATGCCTATGACCGCTTCTCCAAACTGATAGCCGAGAACTACGATGACTACAGGCAGGCGGTACGGAAAAATGAGCAGTCAGAGGAATTGCATGAATCATGCAGCCAGGAATCGGCCAAGCCACCAGAAAAGTGGAAGAAAGACTCCCGCAACGTCATGTTCAGGGAGGTAAAGGAACTGCAGGCGAAAGGACTCAAGCCGACCACAATATCCAAGAAGTTGGGGATAGCCAGACAGACCGCCAGGAAATATTGCGAGATGGAGAGTTTGCCTCCAAGGAACAGCAAGCTGCGCAACGGGTACTACCTGTACGACAGGTACGTGGAACAGGAGAGCGTAAAGGGAAGGGCGCTGAGTTCCATCTTCTGGGAGCTAAAAACCAAGGGGTTCAGCGGCAGCCTTTCTCCCTTCTATGACCACTACAAGTATCTTTCTGACGGGCATAGAGGTTACAGACCCAAGGAGTGGAAGCCAGACAAGAAGGATAAGCCCATAGACGAAAGATCAGCACTTGTGCCCATCAAGAGCCTGACGGCACTGATTGACAAGTCGATAAGGAATAAGACCATGACCACGGATGAACTGTCCACTATGGATACGCTGAACACTTTGGGATGGTTTAGGGAGATGTATGAAGCCATACGGGAATTCTATCAAGTAATCACAGGTACAGAAACCGTCGAACTGATCAGATGGATGAAACGGTATTGGAAAACCGGGTTGTCAACACTGAAGACTTTTATCATCGGCATCATGAAAGATTTCAAGGCAGTCAGGAATACCATCAGGCTAAACGTCACCAACGGAATAACCGAGGGCTACGTCAACAAACTGAAGGCTGTCAAAAGAATAATGTATGGGAAAGCAGGGATTGAACTGCTGAAGAGGAAACTCGTGATGGAACATGTACTCTTCAACTAAATTGCAGAAGAACCTTTTGAATTGACTCTCTTCTGACCACCTTGGATGAAGACACCCTGAGGCACTGTGCTTACCTGACGGCCTGAGAGGTCAAATATAGACGCATTCTCAGTCTGCTGGGGTGCGTAG
>JAGCNQ010000294.1 GCA_017645845.1 Bacteroidaceae bacterium | reverse complement strand
GGAAGCAGAAAGCGACCATACGAGCATGATGGCAATCAAATATATTTGTTTCATAGCGAGTGTAAATTTACATATTATGTAGTGTTCCTCCCAAACATATTACAGGATAATCAAGAAAGAAATCATGCATTGATATCTCCATCTTTCAATTGACTCAGGTATGAGATGATTTTATTGAAGAAAATCGAATGTTAGAGAAGGTGTCCTCGCCGCATCTCCCGACGCAGCGGGGACGGATACAATTCTATAAGTAAAAAAAATTTTTATGATAAATTCGTTTGTTTTCATGATAGATTCTGTTTTGAGGTTAAAAAATGAGTTTGTCGCTGCAAAGGTATGGTGTTTTTCAATACGCTGTTACTTTTTTAGGTTAGTTTCTGGCTTCCGTGCATTCGCTTATGGCACAACGATTTATAACCTTTTCAAAGATTTGGAAAGGTTAGTATTTACGTTTTGCCCTAAGAAATTCCGCTAAAAATTGGCGATAAATTGCTTGAAAGAAGCAGTTTTGTCGGGGATATCCAACAGTTTTTTGTAGGTTACAAGTTTCTGCTTCAGGGAAACCTCAGCAATACCATAGATGTTGGCAAGATTCTTATTGGAGAAACCAAGGCGCACCAACATACAGAACTGATAGTCCTTATCGCGAAGCTTGGGGTAGGCTTCCTTCAATCGTTTCGGGAAACCGTCATTCGTAACATTGAGGAAGTCGGATATCTCTTTCCAGTCTTTCGGGTCAAGGGTGATGTGCTTGCCGCGTTGATTCTGTTCCTCAATCCTTTCGTGGAAGTCGTATTTTTCCATCACCATCTTCCGCATCAAAGCCAACTGGGCATTCTTGTACTTCAGTTCCCTGTCGTGCTGCTCGCGAGCGAACTGCTCCTGAAGCAGATGACGCTCCCGCTCAATCGCCAGCTTGCGCTTGGCCTTATTCCTTACATTATTATATATATATACGCTCGTCATGACCACAACAATCAGGAGCATGAGGCAGCATAGGATGAACAGTCTCTTGTGGAAAATTTCCGCTTCCTTCTGCCGGTTCTCCTTCTCCAAGCGTATCAGGTCCTGATAGTATTCCGACTTGACCTTCAAAGCCTGCGTGTACATTGCCTCCATACATTCGTATGAAGAATCGGAATATGCCAGGAACGACGATGCATCATTGTCCTTTGCCGAAAGAGTCGCAAGATCCTTATACGCTATATAACGATGTTTGTAATCGCCGATATGGATAATCGCAGCGTACAGTTCCTTTGCTTGACGGGCAGAATCCGCATCCGCATAACAACTTGCCAGACAAGTCGCGAGATTCAATGTCATTGCGGGAGATTTTTCCCATGCTGCTTTTGCCAAGGACAGCGCCTGAGGGTAATCCTTCAGCTTGGTATATACCAATGATTTATCCTGCAATACCGCGCCAATCAAGCTGGAGTCGCCCGCAACGCTTGCTTCTTCAAGGGCCATGTCCATATAATAAAGGGCGGAGTCTTCCTTGTTACCCAACATATAAGCATCGCCAATGTCCAACAAAAGGAGAATCTTGTTCGTGATGTTGGGTGGGCAGTGCTTGGAATAAACCTGAAGGGCCTTCTTGCTGTACTCAAGAGCCAAAGAGGCATCGGAGTATCTGACTTCTCTGGCCAGTCTGTCGAGCGCCAGATAAAGGGTATAATATTCCCCACGCTCCTCCGCATAGCGGGCGGCAGTGCGCAGGCAGTCCTCGCCCTGCTTGGTGCTGTCCACTCTTATGTAGTACGCCCCCATGTAGAACTGGCTGCGGACATAGAGGGAATCCTCGGGATGGCGACTGTAATAATCATAGGCGATGCGGAGCAGGGAATCGCTCGCGACATCAATCCCACTTTTGTCCTGGGCTATGGAATAGACAAGGGCGTAACGGGCAAGACGTTCGCCCGAAAGGGTACGACGTTTGATGGTCTGCAACAGATGCAGCGCGCTGTCGGGCTCTTCCTGCACCAGCATTTCTGCCTGGCGGATAATCTGGTTCGCATGTCTGCCGCAGGAAGCAAGAAGCAAACATATCAGAAGAAAACCGAACGCGTGTACTGTATATTGTTTTACCATTTAACCGCAAAGATACGAATAAAAGGGAAAAATGAAAAGTGAAAAGCGGGAAATTTGGCTTTCCTTTTCATTTTGCGGACGAAACGGACTTCCTATATGCCACCTGTTCCGAAAAAATTAGTCTTTTATTTATTATTTATTATGTATTGCCTATTGTCTATTATATATTTTTTCGTACCTTTGACGCGCGATTTGTATTTTAGCAACTAATTATTAATCTAATATGAAACTAAGAACTTTATTAACCTCGTTGCTTTTGCTCATTGCAGGAGCAACACCAGCTGTTACAACCGGCTACTACCGAATCAAGAGCAATCTCTATGGGCGTTACGTGGGCGAGAACTACAGTTCCCACCAACTTTACACAACCACGAGCAATTCTACCACGGACTACTCACTTGTTTGGTACATAACCTCAAGTGGCAGCATCAAGAACGCGTTGACAGATAGATATGTACAAAGACAGGGCAACTATTCTTCTATATATTCGACTGGTACCTCCTCTGTCAACTTCACTATATCTCAGTCTGGTTCGACCTATACCATTTCTGACTATAGTGGTGCAGGGCTCCATTGTGCAGAAACCCAGAACTATGATGTCGTTCATTGGTCCACAAATGCAGATGCCAGTGTATGGCAGATTGAATCGGTAACCGTGAATTCGACGGAACTGGCCAACCAGAAGGCAGCCCTCACAGCAGCTACCACTTCCCAACTCACCCAGTTCTTCACCTCTACAGCCTGTACGGAACTCAAGAGTACCTACACTTCCTACTCCGACGCCAACTTGCGTTCTGCCATGAGTGCCTTGCCGACCACCGTGCAGGACCTGGCTGTGAAGATTAAAAATAATTCCTGGACTACTTATTCGGGTTGGACAAAGACGGAGAAGACCTTCCGCATCGCCGACTATAAGGCGTATAGCAATCATGACCGCTGGAAGAGTATATTCGGCTTCAAAAACTACACGATGGGGCGCCTTAGCAACCCGACAGGTATCTGGGCCAACGATGGCGACATCCTGCAAGTGTATGTGGGAGCTATTCCTAGCGGACAGAACGTAAAGTTGGAAGTAGCTGGCTATGGACAAGCCTACGGAATGCAATATCCCCTGTCGCAAGGTATGAACTGCCTGAAGATTTCCAATGCGGGTAACTGCTTCGTTAACTATGAGGTTGACAACACCTCTAATGGCGGCACGCCCTATAAGCTGATGTCTAATTACGCCGATGTGACTGTACATATCGAGGGCGGCACGGTGCAAGGCTACTTTGACCTTACCAAGAATGACGCTGACGATGACTGGGCGCAAATGAAAACACACCTTTTGACCGATGTTACGAACAGACCATCCGTTTGCCTGAAGACCGACAAGCATGTGATGAACCTCGGTATCACGAGACTGATTAATGCCCTCAACGGAACCAGTATGGTGAAAATGCTGAATGTGTGGAGAAATCTGGCTGAATGGGAAGATGAGTTGATGGGTCGTACCGACAGTTACGGCGGACAGACCACCTATGGCCAGTATTGCAACACCCTCTTTTCAGTCACGGCACTGCCAGGAACGGATGGCTATCCCCATTGCTCTAATTATGGAACCTATTATTATGAGTATTCCGACAACTCCATATTCAACGCAGATGCATTGTTGACTGTGGCCGACAATATGTGGTGTATCGCCCATGAACAGGGCCACAGCCGCCAAGATCCTATCAATATGGCAGGAAACACGGAAATGTCTAACAACCTTTTCTCCAACATGGCTATTTATAAGCAAGGACGTTACACCAGCCGTACCGCCAGTATTCAGGAAACGTTCCGTGACTTCGCTGCTGGTATGTCCTGGCCGGAACGCGTAGCTAAGGCTTGTGATAGCTATGGGAATTACAATCAGCATATTCTTCACCTGAATTGGCAACTCTACCTCTACTTCCATGTTTTGGGTAAAGATCCAGACTTCTTCCCGCGTCTCTTTGATGCTTTGCGTTCCGATCCAATGACGAAGGTGAAAAGCGGATCAGCAGATAATAGTACCCTTACTCCAGCCGACACAGACTACCTGAAATACTATGTTAAGTGCTGTCAGGTTAGCGGTTACGATCTCACGGAGTTCTTTGCAGCTTACGGTTTTTTTATCCTTCCACCTGAGAGGGATTACTCCATTACCTATCAAGGTGTTACCACAAATCGTTTCCAGACGCTTAACGATTATGGCTATTATTATCTCTACGCCACGCAGACCATGATAGACAATGCCAAGAATCAGGTCGCTAATATGAACCTGCCCAAGTGCAACATCATCTTCATCGAGGACCGCGTATCGGCTCCCGATGCCTTGTATGAAGGTCATGCTGAGGGTGAGACGAGGACAATCAACCCCGATTCGCCTGTGCAGTCTTATGGTACTGTAGGCGAACTGGGACAATACACCACTTTCAATGCCACCTGCTCAAACTACAGCTACAACGTCAACGACGGCGTAGTAACAATGGAAGGTACGGGGGCCGTGGGCTTCATCGTGTATGACAGCAGCGGCAACATCATAGGCTTCTACAATACCAATACCTTCACATTGCCTTCCGGCGCGACTAACTATACGATTAAAGCCGCGGCAGGTAATGGCTCCAGCGTATCGGCTACCTACAACAGCGAAGTTGAAACTTTCCCGAAGGCTGATACATGGTACACCTTCTGCTCCACCTTGCGTGGTAGCCGTTATGTACGCAGCACCAGTGCAGGAGGGGGTGTCTATGGTCTCGAACACACCACAGGAACGCAGACTTACGAAATGATGTGGAAGTTCGTCAGTCGTGGCGATGGCTCCTACGACATCATCAACCGCAAAGACAACTCCTACCTCAATCCTGTCGCAACCTACAATACGCAAATAACCACGACAGCCACACGACCTTCGAAGGGATGGACTCTTGGCGCCGCAAGCACATCTGGCATGTGGATTATTCATAGCAGTACAGTGGAACTCAACCAGACAAATCTTGGAGCGACAACAGGTTATAAGGTTTATAACTGGAGTGAGGGAAAAGATGGTAATGATATAGAGGACTTGGGCTGCCAGTTTACTATTATGGAAGCCATCGAACCAAGCGGAACCAATCCGGAACAGCCCATCTCTGACACGGCTCTGGAAGAATTGGATGGTTATACGATTTCAGTTTCGTCGGAAGCTGCTACCAGCTTGAGCACAGGACAATGGTATGTAATGTTCGACCGCGGCGGAACAAGCCCCTATAATCACGGCTATCTGTATGAGAATGTGTCGTCGCACACCCTCTATAATACAAACGCCATTCCTTCAGGTACCGCTACAGAGGCCTGCAAGTATCTTGTACGTCTCATTGATGCCGGTAATGGTAAATATTACATCCAGACAGGCTACGGCAATTACTTCGGACAGATACAATCAAGCATTAATGTTCCTGTGATTGCTACCCAAACACAGCGCATCATCGTCGAAAAGATTGCCAATACCGACGGACACTTCTATTTGCAGGGTGAGAATGGCAGCGTTATTCTTGATGCCAACAACCTCAGTTCTGGCGACGCTACCGTCGTGGGCTATGGCACAACCGTTCCCACAGCTACGGGCGGTAACAACGACTGGGCCTTCTATCCTGTGGACTTAATAGATGAAACGTTGTCCTCTGACTTCGACCTGATGCTGGCATCATCACCAACAGATGATATCAGTACAGGCACATGGTATGTGATGTATAATCGTGGTTCCTACCGCGGCTATCTCTATGAGGATAACAGTTCCAATAAACTTTACAACACCTATACTGGTGAACCTGGGCTCGTCAGCTCCAATTCTGAGAGATTCCTTGTCCGCCTCTCCGATGCAGGCGATGGCAAATACTACATCGAAACGGGATATGGAACTTATGTCCAGCAACTTTCTACCACCAACAGTTCTGCTGCGACAACCGGCTCCGCCAGGGAAGCTTTCACTATCGCGAAGATAGCCAGCACCGACGGACACTTCTATGTCCAGGGCTCAAATAATATGGTACTTGATGCCAACGCTGCCTATTCAGGTGATGCTCATGTCGTGAGCTATGGCACAACCGTTCCTACCGCTACGGGTGGAAACAATGACTGGGCCTTCTATCCTGTGGAAATGGTGGAGCACTTCGCACCTACTACAGCTGACATATACACGGTCAACAATACGAATAGTTCTCGTGGAGCACTGATGTCTGCTCCTTCGCAAAGTGCAAAGTGGGTATGGAGCAGCGGCAAGAACAGCCAGACCTTCGATGCCACGAGTGCTAATTGTCAATGGATATTCGTGCCGGCAGAGACAGAAAACCAATACTATCTCTACAATGTTGGCAAGCAGAAGTTCATCGTACCGACCAAGAGTGGCAGTTGGAGCAATAGCAACTACACGTGGATGTTCTCATCCGATGCCGTTGCTTTCAATCTCTTCCTGCAGAGCGATGGAACGTACAAATTGCGTAGCGTGTCAGGTAGTATCTATCTCTCGGTGAGCAACAATTACACAGGTCCCATTATCAACTACAACGATGTGGGCGCCCAGTTCACAGTCATCAAGCGAGGTACCGCCAACAGCGATGTCACTACACAGTTGACTGATGCCCTTGCCGTTAAACCCGCTTCGAGCTATACGCAAACGCTCAATGCCGTAAACGGTAAGTCCTATGCTACACTTTACCTCGACTACGATGCGCAGACCGACGAGAACACAAAGGCGTACTACATCACTGAGACGGAGAACAACTATGCAAAGCTCACAGAGATTACTAATGAAGGACACAACATTCCGGCTTACACCGCTGTGGTGTTGGTTAACGAGAATGCCGATACCAGTGTTACCTTCGGTGCTGGGTTCCCCGTCAGCAGCGGCTATGTCGAAGCTATCGCAGAGGGTACGAACCTTTTGAAGGGTACGCTCACAAGCATGGTTCTCGACCTCAGTGACGAAACGAGCTATTACTCATTAGGACAATTAAATGGAAGAATCGGCTTCTACAAGTTCGACAAAAACGGTACGACAACCATCACCCTCGGAGCCAACAAAGCATATTTGAACACTACCGCTCCTATCGGTTCCGTCAAAGGCTTCCTCTTTGACTTGGGTGACGATGCAACAGGCATTGAGAATCTTAACGTTAACGCTAACCTTAACGATGCTATCTACAATGTTGCTGGTCAGCGCTTGAGCAAGCCTCAGCATGGCGTGAACATTATCAACGGAAAGAAAGTATTCATCAAATAAAACTAAACACTATGAACCTCAAACAAAAACTAACAGCCTTGCTCCTGCTGGCAGTAGGAGCAGTGACACAGTTGAACGCTCAGGAAGCAGTAACTGTGGGTAGCCAAGTGACAGATGCCAGTAACATCGTCAGCGGCAAAGCGTATCTTCTGAGATGGGACGGACTAACAGGAACACCTTATGCTCTCGACACAGGTGGAGATGTATATGGCATGGCCAACAACAATTCGGCCACTCAAGCTGCCGTTTATTATCTTATCAGCGATGGTAATGGCGGTTACAAGGTCGAGAATGCCTATACTGGAAAGTACTGGCCTACACCATCTTCCAATGGCGAATCTATTGCACCTAGCACAGTTGCGAATGCTGGAACATGGACAATTGCAGCAAGTGCTACTGCCAACCGTTTCACCTTTACTTGTAATGTTAGCGGTACGGCTTACCATACCAATCGTAGCAGCAGTAAATTAGTTGCTCACACCACAGATTCTCCTGTAAGCATTTACGAAGTTACAGCTTCCACGCTGGCCACTGCTGCTACCTATTCCGCATTTGCCGATAAGGACATTTCCGTCTCTACTACAGAAGCAGCCAGCATCAGCGAAGGACAGTGGTATGTTATGAAGAATCGTGGCCGCAACGGCTATGCTTTTGAGAACAGCGGATCGATGAAGAACCAAGGAGCAGCTCCAAGTGGCTCGGCTACAGACAATGGGAAATTGCTTGTTCGCTTCCTCAATGCTAGTGACGGCAAGTACTACCTGCAGAACGGCCTGAGCAACTTCTGGGGTGCTATCCCGCAGAATACAGCTGTGCCTGCCACGGCATTGGGTACCGAGAAGTACACCATCGGTAAGATTAACTCCACAGACGGTCACTTCTACCTAACCTCTGAGACCAACGGCATCGTCCTCGACTGCCAGGAGAACGGCTATCCCGTCGTAGGCTGGGGTACAAACATTCCCACTTCAACTGGCGGCAACAACGACTGGGCTTTCTATCCAGTGGAGTTTGTTGATTCTTGGATTCCCACTATCAGTGAGGTCTATACCATCAACAACACCAATAGTGGCCGTGGTGCCATGATGTATAACGGCAGTTCATCCTATGTATGGTCGAGCGGCAAAAGCGGAACCTTCAGTGCCACCGATCCCAATTGCCAATGGGTACTCGTGCCAACGGGAACATCCAAACAATATTATTTATATAATGTAGGGGCAGACAAGTTCGCCATACCTTCTGCTACATCAAGCACTGCTTCGTGGATATTCTCTTCAAACGCTGTGGCAGTGACCTTCATTACCCAGAACGATGGAACGAAGAAGATTAAAACAGTCACGACAGACACCTACGCAGCCGTCAGCAATGGTTATAATGGCCCCATCATTAACTACAATGACGTGGGCGGCAACTTCACCGTAACAAAGATTGACGGAGACCAAAGCACTGCTGCTACCGCTGCTTTTAACAAATTGGTGGACAATAAGACCGCAGCAAGTGCAGTTCCTGCTTCCGGTAGCGATGGCTGGTATATCATTCGCATTAAGACCCATGGAACGTATGCCGACAAATATGTATTCCCTGCCTTAAACGAGATGAATTACAACGGCACATATTATCCTCTTACATTTGAACACGGAGCAAATGTACGTCCTGCCATCGACGATGCCACTTATTATACTCGCATCAGCAACGAGAATGGAAACTATTATTGGCAGATGCCGAATGGCAAGTATCTGTATGGACACAACAATAAATTCCCCATCTCAACGATGACAAAGTCGAACTTCGCCATGGACTACACCAGTGGCAGTGGTTTCCGCATGTGGGGAAGTTCTCGTTATGCTGTTCCATATCTATTGAATAGCCTATACTTCATCGGTGAAACCTCAAATAATGGAAATGCCTACTATGACATCTATCCCATTGACCTCGCTGCTGCTGGGCTTACGGCTTGGCAAGTCCTCTGCGACAATGCTCCTGAGACTGCACAGATTACCTGCTCTCGCAGCGATGTCAGTGGACTGGCGGCTGTTTATAAGAATGGCTTCTTCTTCCTGCCCACCGGCGTGACACCTGAAAGCACAGACTTCAATTTGGACGGAGCAACCAATGTGACCGTGGATGCCACAGCCAAGACCGTCACCTTTGCATACAATCCCGACCTCGCGATTGTGGAAGACGGCGTTATTGTGGAGCAAGGTTGGCAGACGGCAGGTCGCGACAG
>JAGCNQ010000293.1 GCA_017645845.1 Bacteroidaceae bacterium | reverse complement strand
CGGAAAGCACGAGCTTCCGTCAATTCCGTCCGCTCACTACCCTTGTTGAAGATGCGGTCGCAGAAAAGCATGAAGATGCCACCGATGACCAACATCAGAGCTACCACTTCTACGTTCTCAAGGAAGCGGTCTATCAGGCCGGACATCTTGCCAATAAAGCCGATAATGATGGCAGGCACAAACGCCACCAGTAGTTTCCAGTAGAAATCCCATTTGTGAAGGAAGGTCTGTAGCGGTGTGCTACCGTATGGAGCCGGGGTACGGTTCAGGCGAAAGAAGCGATTCCAGTAAAGACACACGACAGAGAGGATGGCACCGAACTGGATAATAATTGTGAATACCTTCACGAAAGGTGTACTCTCTACACCCAACAGGTTCTGCGTGATAATCATGTGCCCTGTTGAGGACACAGGCAGGAACTCCGTAAGCCCCTCGACAATTGCAATGATAATTGTTTCGAATGCGGTCATGCCCGTACCTCCTTATTTTTCTTGCTCCTTGGCTTTGGGCTTATACATGATGGCAAACATGATGAAGATGAATCCGAAGAGGCTTACCAAAGGTGCCACCTTGATGCGACGGGCACTAAAGATGTCGGGATTAAATACACCCTCTGCACTGCCTTCGCCCGACATTAACACAAGGCCGATGATGACAATGGCCATTCCAATAGCCAGCAAAATGTAGTTCTTTTTACTAAATGCCATATTTCTTCAATTTTAACGATTTACTGTTTACGATTCATTCTTTTCCCGAAAGGGGGAGGGACCTCAATATAACTCTGAGCCGCGCATCTTCAAACAATGTGTCACAGAGAAGTAAGTACATACGATGGTTAGGACAAGGCCAATACCAAGCACGGAAACCGCTGTGATAATCATGTTCTGCTGCGTAACATAGTTCAGAACTCCGGCATCATAGACAGCCGCCCAATGTACACCAAAGAAGATGACGGCATCGGCAATGAGTGCTGAAGCAATGCCTATCCAGAAACTACGTATCAGGAAAGGCCATCGGATGAAACTCCATTTGGCACCGACCAATTTCATAGTGTGAATTACGAAGCGGTGGTTGAAGACACTCAGGCGTACAGTGTTGTTGATGAGGCTCAACGAAATGATGATGAGCAGCAAGGCGATGGCAAGCAGGAAGAACGAAGCGCGATGAAGGTTACGGTTAAGGCTTTCCACCAAATCCTTTTGGTACATCACATCAGCAACATACTTCGTGCTACGCAGTTCCTTACTGATCCACTGCAAGCTGTCATTCGAAGAATACTCGGGCTTGACCTTTATCTCCATTGAGATAGAGAACGGATTTGCACCAAGAAAATCCGACGGGTCGATGCCCATACTTTCTATCTGTTCCTGCAGTGCTTGCTCGCGGCTGATATATTCGACGCTACTTATGTAATATTTGACGTTTAACGAGTCCTGTAGACTTTGTGCCTCAGCCGTCTGCACATCATCGTCGAGCACAATAGTAACTGTCAGGTTTTCCTTGACGCTGTCGGCCACAACGCGTGCCGTGAGCGAAAGCAGCACAACCAATCCCATGAGGATGAGCACCAGACTTGTACTGATGGTACTGGTGATGCCTTGAAGAACCCAAGATATTTTTTTTCTATTTCTGTGTTTCAACTGTTATAAAGGATTTAGAAAATTAACTATGAACTATTCCCTTGAGGGTGGCGCTACTACTCTCCGTTATGCTGACGATGACGCTCTGTCCGATGCGGAGATTTCCACGGGGGACGATTACCACTTTGTTCTGTCCTGTGCGACCGAAGAATTCGTCACGGTTGCGCTTGCTGACTCCCTCGATGAGGATTTCGTACTGCTTGCCGATGCAGCGGCGGTTTGCTTCGGCAGAAAGCTCATTCTGCAAAGCAATGATTTCATTTAGGCGACGTATCTTCACCGCTTCGGGCACATCATCGGGCAGATGTTTGCTGGCATAGGTGCCGGGACGTTCGCTGTATTTGAACATGAAAGCGCTGTCGTAGCTCACTTCCCGCATGAGGGAAAGACTTTGCTGATGGTCCTCTTCTGTCTCGCTGCTATAACCGACAAAAATATCGGTTGATATGGCGCAGTCAGGAATGATGCGACGTATGGCATTGACACGCTCCAAGTACCACTGACGTGTATATTTACGGTTCATGAGTTTCAGGATGCGGTCGCTTCCGCTCTGCACAGGCAGATGAATGTGGTGACAGATATTTGGCTCTTCAGCAATGACGCGCAATGTCTCATCGCTCATGTCTTTAGGGTGCGAAGTGGTAAAGCGGACTCTCATTTGTGGAACCTCACGAGCCACCATCCTTAATAACTCAGAGAAGGACCCGGAATTCTCTCCCTTCACGGGGGAGTTAGAGGAGGTCCATGAATTCACATTCTGTCCCAGCAGCGTTACTTCCTTGTACCCGCGCTCCTGGAGATCACGACATTCGCGCAGGATGCTCTCAACATCCCGGCTGCGTTCACGTCCCCTTGTGTAGGGAACGATGCAATAGTGGCAGAAGTTGTCACAGCCGCGCATGATGCTGACGAAGCCGCTGATATGTGGACCACATATACGCTGTGGCACAATGTCGCGATAGGTCTCTGTGGTTGAGAGTTCAACATTGATGGCCTTGTGCCCACACTCCACTTGTGCGATGAGGTCAGGTAACGACATATAGGCATCGGGACCAATCACAATATCGGCATGATATTCGTCGATAAGCCTCTCGCGGACACGCTCTGCCATACAACCAAGTACACCGATGATGAGGTTATGACCTTTTTTCTTCAAGCTATATAGAAACTCCAGACGAGAGATAATCTTCTGCTCGGCATTGTCGCGCACCGAACAGGTGTTCAGGAAGACGGCATCCGCCTCGTCCATGTTCTCCGTCACCTCATAGCCCGCCATGCCCATCACGCT
>JAGCNQ010000030.1 GCA_017645845.1 Bacteroidaceae bacterium | reverse complement strand
CGGACATGATACTTGTCGAATACAATCTGAAGCGCCTCGGGGAAGGATGAGTCGCTATAGAAGTGGTCGAAGCGGAACCAGCTCTTTTGCACTTGCTTTGGGAGGTTGGAGAGTCCTTCGTAGATCGTCTTCCAGTCACCGAAATGCTTAAGACCGGCAGGCCGACCTTCCTTGAGCGCTTCCTCGAGGTGGAACCATCCGAGGTAGTTGACATCGTGGTTGAAGTCAATGTTCACTTTAGTAGCAGGGTCGTTCAGGAGGAACCATCCCGTCTTGGAGATAGAATATCGGTCTGTTTCTGGGTCGATAAGTACGGTACCAATACTGAGTGATGCTTCGAGCAGGCATTTGACGGCGTACCCGGAGAGTCCAGTCCGTTCTGCTACCTCTGCTTCGGTAAGTCCTTTGTCGTTGTCGCGTAACATATCGAGGATGCCAAACTTCAGCATCAGCCTGGAGACTTGGAACACGATGGGACCCCAAGCGATAAACTCTGCCTGCCGTTGTGCATCACGAGCTGAGAGTTGTTCGGAGGTGTATCTCCGCTTTAAGTCGGTAAAGAGATTCACTGTTCTGAATTATGGTTTTATCACTTTTTTATATTTCAATCTGCAAATATACGAATTATTTTTGAAGAAGCAACAATATGCCCCCTAATCTCTCTAAATTTTAATACATTTTAGTTATCTGCAATATTATGTCACCATTTGAAAAAACGCGAAGAGAAGTCCTGCCAGCATGAGTTGTTAAGATAACAAAAACAGGAAGCCCCGCCGTGGAATCATATTTCACAGCGGGGGCTTGTATTATCCGAGGGATGAGCGAAATGATATCTTTGTCTGCTTAACTATAATAATATTGTATGTTACATAAAAATATCATTGAACACTCCAGAATCTTAAATCAGTTTACCGGATATCGTCCCAGTCGTCGGTGCGGAATGGTCCTACTGGAAGGCCGGAGACGGTCTTGAAGTTGCACACGGGATTATCTGCCCAAGCGTAGCGGACTGCTATTGGATTCGGAACGTCCGGACATTCAACTACGACACGCCATACGAACTGACCGTTACCTTCTGTATGGGCCTTTGCCACGTGCCATTGATGGTCTGGTCCGGCAATGCTGAAGCCCTTTATGTCGCTGTTTTCCTCCAGCATGTCTGCACCGAAAGCAGGTAGGAATGAGAGGACCGCCTTGCTGTCGGAGACGCTCATTTGCAGGTACTCGGGTGCCGCACATGCTTCTTCACGTCCGTAGGTGCGGTTTAAGGCAAGCAGTGCCAAACGGCGCCCAACCTCCTGCTTATTCTTAGGATGAATGTCGTTGGCCATGCCTATGTCGATATTCACCATCATCCCGACTCCGTCCAGCCGTAAAGCCTTTCTTTGTGCGTCGCGGAGAGCTGCCCAACCGGATTGCGGTTGCAGGTCTTTCTGCTGCAGATAATTTGCTAATTGTACGAAGTAGAATGGTATGGCTTTCGACTCGTTAGGTTGCATAAATCTGCGGCGTTCGTTCTGCGGCTGTGGCTTGGGATAAGGTGTAACCTTGGAGTTCTTGTTGAAGCGAGCCTGCCAGTCCAGGATAAGGGTCTGGAACAGACTTTCATATTGAACTGCGCGGCCCACATTCGAGCAACCCTGATACCAAAGGAAGCCACGGACCGGCATGGAAAGGAATGGAGCCACCATGCTGTTGTATAATCCTGCGGGGTACCATGAACTACTGGGAGAGGCAGGCTCTGTCATGTCCTTGGGAGCCTTTATCTCGTCAGCCGACAGGCTTTTCTTCCAACTCCAATCGCCGGCGAGTGATATGTTAGTGCCTGCGGCTGTGATATAGAAGTCCTTGGCTTCTTTATAGAATCCTCCGTCGCCTCCCGTATCATTGATTCGGACGGTGATTAAGTTTTTGCCAGCCTTCACCAGCTTGCCGGGCACGGTATAAGTACGTCCTTTATTCCAGCCCGAGGTCATTCCGACGCGCTGTCCGTTCCAATATGTGATGTCCTCGTCGTCTATGGCACCGAGGTCCAGTTTCAGGTCCTTGCCTGCCAAGGTTGCAGGTACTTCTATGGTGTGACGCATCCATACAACTCCGTCGAAGTCCCTTAACTCATCGGTCTTGTTCCAGAGGAGCGGCTGCTTCATCCTTTTCCAACCAGCATCGTTGAAGTCGGTCGTTGCCCACTGCGCATTATCGATATCCCCGTTCACGAAGCCGAAGTCGTTTTTGTAGCTCTCTTGCATCCACTCGACCCGCTCGGCCTGATAGAGTTGTTTGATCTTCTCCTCGTCGAAGCCGGTGGCGAAGAGACGTCTGGCATGGCTCTGGAATCCTATCACGTCCTGCAGCCTGTCAAGACTGACCCAGCTCTCGGCAGGCGTTCCACCCCAGGAGCTGTTGACAACACCCACTGCTATGCCAAGTTCTTTTGACACTTCGCGAGCGAAGAAATAGGCTGCTGCGGAGAATTCTCCAACCACCTCCGGGGAGCATACCGCCCAGCCCTTGGTATAACCTACAGGCACCTTGGTCTGTGGCGTGTGAGCCACTACCTTTTCCACCTGGAAGAGGCGTACAAGAGGATGACTTGCGGCGGCCACTTCCTGCTCATAGTTGTTCACCATTCCCCAACCCTGCACGGGCATCTCCATATTCGACTGACCGCTGCAGAACCACACTTCGCCGCTCATCACATTATCGAGGACCAGCTTCTTTCCATCATCGAAAGTGATAGAGTAGGGGCCACCGGCGGCGGGCACTTCCATATCGAACTCGAAGGCTCCTGATTGTTTGTCTGCGACCACCTTCGTTGTCTTTTTGTCCCACGAAGTGGTAATCTTCACGGTCGCTCCGTTCCGTGCTTTTGCCTGCAGGTGAACCGTCGTTCTTTGCTGCAGAACCATGTTAGAGGTCATCCATCCGGGCAGTGTAACTTCCGCCTGAATTATAGCGGCGCAGAGTGTGGCCGCAAGTAGAAAAGTAATGCGTTTCATAGGTAGAGTTATTTTAGTATTAATGTCAGTCCGACGTCTGTATTTCCCTTTTTATGGTGTCAAAGATAGTATTTTTTGCCAAACTGACCTAATAATCAGGTCATAATATCTCGGAAGAGTGTTTAAATCACAGTATTTTAAAAAGAAAAGTCCCTTTTTCCTTTGTATTTCCTTTGCTTATTCGTATCTTTGCGTCCAGATAACCATATAAATCCTTGTTAACAATGAAAAAGAACATCATCCTTGCCTCAACGGCACTCTGCATGACCCTTGCATTAGGTTTCGGCATGAGCAGTTGCGAGAAAAAGTCACAGAAATCAACGGTTACCGTGAAGAAGTCTGAAGCCTCAGAAGCTCCCAAAGACATCTTCTTCTATACCAGCAAACATCGTAAGGACAAGTACGTCCCCACCGAGGAACACATGGGCTTCGGCTCGAACATCCTCGACATCAGTCAAAGTGAATTCAAGGACAACAAGAACCTCAAAGAGGTATGGTTCGGCCCGCAGATCGAGCACGTGGCCAATTATGCTTTCGCGGGATGCACATCGCTCGAGAAAGTGCATTTCCAAGGTGAAGTCAAGGTCATCAACGACGAGGCTTTCCTGGGCTGTTCATCCTTGAAGAACCTAAAGGTTGACGTCTATACCATCGGACTTAATGCTTTCAAGGACTGCACCTCGCTCGAGTCAGCGCGCTTCGGTGAGCACATCTGGTGGATTCGTGAAGGTGCTTTCGCCAACTGCACCAAGCTTAAGAGTGTGCTCATGGGTATCACCATGAAGAAGATGGAGGACGGTGCTTTCGACGGCTGCACAAACCTGGAGGAGTTCAGCGTTCCCAATGATTTCAAGAACCGCATGTTCGGTATCGTTTCGGCATCCGCTGCAAAGTGGAAGAAAGTATATCTGCTTAGCACGGAGTACTTCCCCCTGCCGAAGAACTGCACCCCGAACAGTGGTTGTACGCTCTACGTCCCCGATGCCTTCCTGGCGCAGTACCAAGCAGATGCCGGCTGGCAGAAGTTCGGCAGTGTGGAACCCCTCAGCAAGAGCAAGTACTTCACGGCAGAAGGTTTCTGGAAGTAGGCCTCCCTTAAGCCTCCCTGAGTCATAATATGGAGTCAGGGCAGGGAACTGTGATAAGGAAGCTTTGTAAAGAATTTTCTCAACCCCTGTCAGACTCCCATATCAGACCCCCGCAAAGAATGATATGATTCTGCCAGAAGAATGATATTATTCTTTCAGCAAAATGATATTCTTCCATGCCATAGAATGATAACCCCCTTTTTCGGTTGTAAATATTCTTCCTTGACGTAAAACGATATAGTAGCTTTTTCATGATGAAGGCGGCAGTCAACCTCGATTAACGAGAGACTGCCGCCTTCTAATATAATAATCTATAAACTAACAGAGCGACTGAGTGTCGAGGGCTATCATAAGCTCCTCGTCGGTCGGGATGCAGCAAACGGTGACCTGACTGTCGTCGGAGCTCAGTATGGCTTCAGTAGCACGGCAACTGCGGTTCCTCGTCTCGTCCATTCGGACTCCCATATACTCGAGCCCCGTGGTTGCACCTTCGCGAACCTCCCACTGGTTCTCCCCAGCGCCACCCGTAAAGAGGATGATGTCCACCCCTCCCATAGCAGCAGCATAGGCGCCGATGTACTTCTTTATGCGGTAGGTGTACATCTCCTTTGCCAGGCGGGCTTTATCATTACCTGCGGCAATGCCGGCTAAGATATCGCGGAAGTCACTGCTGGCCTCGCTCACCCCGGCAAGACCTGATTTCTTGTTCAAGAGGTCGGAGATACCCTTCGTGTCGAGGTTAAACTTGTCCATCAGATAAGTAACTGCTCCTGCGTCGATGTCGCCCGAGCGAGTGCCCATGATGAGACCTTCAAGAGGCGTGAGGCCCATCGAGGTATCCACACACTTTCCGTACTTGACGGCTGCGATGGAAGCACCATTGCCTATGTGGCAGGTGATGATGCGCTTCTCCTCCGGTTTCACACCCAGGAACTCGCAGACACGTTGACTGACATAGCGGTGGCTCGTCCCGTGGAAGCCATAGCGACGCACGCCATACTCCTTGTAGAGATTATAAGGAAGAGCGTACATGTAGGCGTAGTCAGGCATCGTCTGATGGAAGGCAGTGTCGAAGACTCCAACTTGTGGAATGTCGGGCAACAAAGCCTTCACAGCGTTCACACCTTTGATATTCGCGGGATTGTGAAGAGGAGCAAGATCGTTGCACTGAGCAAAGGCCTCCATCACCTCGGGAGTAAGTCGAACCGACTTGTTGAACTTCTCTCCTCCGTGCACCATACGATGTCCAACCGCGTCGAGTTCCTCAAGGTTCTTCAGCACGGCATAATCTCCTTTTGTCAGCACCTCGAAGATGAACTGCACGCCGGCAGTATGTTCCTTGATGGGATGCTCCCACTTGTGTTTCTCTCCGTTCAGCTTAACGGTTATGAACGAATCGGGAAGACCAATCTTCTCAATGCCTCCGCTTGTAATGACGGACTGGTCGTCCATGTTGTACAGCGCATATTTAATAGAACTGCTGCCACAGTTTAATACAAGAATCTTCATCTTTTTCAGTTAAGAGAGAAGAGTGAAAAGTGAAGAATAAAAGTTACTTTTTATTATTATTCTCCCTCTCACCCTCACTTCATTTTTACTATGATTTAATAATTATTTGTGAATTTCTTTTTGATGTTTTGAGCGAGGAAACAAGAATGGAGAGTGGTGAAGTTCTTCGTTCTTCACTCTCAATCAAGCTTTTGCTTGTTGGGCCTGGCATGCCGTGATAGCCACCATCTTATAGATATCATCCACCGAGCAACCGCGACTTAGGTCGTTGACGGGGCGGGCTATGCCTTGCAGGATGGGACCGATAGCCTCCGCACCCGCAAGTCTCTGTACAAGCTTGTAGCCGATGTTCCCCACTTCCAGACAAGGAGCGACAAGGACATTAGCCCTGCCTGCAATATCACTCCCCGGCGCTTTCTTTGCACCAACACTGGGTACAAGAGCCGCATCAGCCTGAAGCTCTCCATCTATATGTAGGTCGGGGTCTTTCTCTTTAGCTATCCGCGTTGCCTCAATCACCTTGTCCACAACTTCATGACTGGCACTGCCCTTCGTGCTGAAGCTGAGCATCGCTACACGAGGTTCTTCAAAGCCGGCAACGCTCCTTGCTGTCTGTGCCGTACAGATAGCAATCTGCGCCAGCTGATTAGCATCAGGCACGGGAGTGACTGCTACGTCACCCATCACAAGAACGCCGTCCTCGCCGTACTGTTTTGCAGGTGTAATCATGAGCATGGCTCCGCTCACACAGCTCACGCCTGGAGCACACTTGATGATCTGAAGAGCAGGTCGAAGTGTGTCGCCCGTGGTGGAGAGAGCACCCGATATCTGTCCGTCAGCATCACCGTTCTTGATTATGAGACATCCGTAGTAAAGCGGGTCGAGGACCTTGGCACGAGCTTCTTCTTCCGTCATGCCCTTGTTCTTGCGAAGCTTGTAGAGAAGCTGGACATAGGTCTCCGTCTGCTCACTTGTGGCCGGGTCGATGATGGTTGCCTTACCAATGTTCTTAAGCCCCAGTTTGTCTGCCAAAGCAAATATCTCTTTGGGGTCCCCAATCAGGATGATGTCGGCCAGATCATCTGCCAAAGCTCTGTCGGCAGCAGTTAAGGTTCGCTCCTCAAGACTCTCAGGCAACACGATGCGCTGCTTACAAGACTTTGCACGAGCGATGATTCTTTCCATTAATGTCATATCATTCACTATTTAACGGTTTACTATCTATTGTTTAATCTTTCAGTTCCTTAATCTTCCTCCCCGCGGAAGGTTATGGAAGTCCCTCAGAACTTCCCCTTCATGAGGAGCGTCTCAAGTTGCTCGGCAGTGAGGTGCGCTCGTAACGTATCGCCATAGGCAGCACTAATGTTTCCCGTTTCCTCACTTACCACAATGGCCAGGGCATCCGTCTCTTTGCTTATGCCTTTTGCAGCACGATGTCTGAGGCCGAAATCCTTGGGAATGTCCAGGTCATGACTAATGGGCAGGATGCAGGCTGCTGCTGAAATCCTCCCCTTGGCGATTATCATCGCTCCGTCGTGCAAAGGACTGTTCTTGAAGAAGATGTTCTCGATGAGGCGCTGGGTAATCTTAGCATCCACCTCCTCGCCAGAGCGGACAAAGTCAACAAGCGGGATATCATTCTGCAGCACGATGAGTGCACCTACATGCTGCTTGCTCATATTCATGCATGCCATCACAATAGGGAAGATTGTCTCGCGGTCGTTGCGGAATTCGCCCGCATTCTTACGCTTGTCCAGCCGGAAGAACCTTAAGAGACTGTGTGCCTGCTGCTGGGCTCCGATATTGTAGAAGAAACGTCGGATGTCCTCCTGGAACAATATGATGATGGCAAGTGCTCCAACGCTCACCAGCTGGTCAAGAATACCTCCAAGAAGCTTCATCTCCAATACTTTGCTGATGATAATCCAGCCGCTGATGAAGAGCAGAATTCCATAGAAAATGTTCATCGAGCGTGACTGCTTCATCAACTTGTAACAATAATAAAGTGCTATTGCCACAAGGAAGATATCGAGGAGGTCTTTAAAGCTAATGTTTGGCACCTATGTAAATCTCTGTTTGTCGGTTTATAATATGTGTCTTATTCTTCACTCCTTATTAAAGCGTGAGTGACTTTGATACACTCCATCGCTTCCCTTACTTCATGAACACGCAGGATATGCGCACCCTTCTGCAGGGCAACTGTATGAAATACCGTCGAGCCGTTCAATGCCTCTTCGGGTGTCGTTCCCAGCAGCTTGTATATCATGCTTTTATGACTGACTCCAACGAGCAAAGGCAATTGAAGCTCATGCAAAACCTCCAGGTTCTGCATGATGATGTAATTTTGTTTAAGCGTCTTGCCGAAGCCGAAACCCGGGTCGATGATGATATCACAGACTCCCAGTTCGTGAAGTCTCTCCACTTTGCTTCCCATCTCTCGCATCAGCTGTGAAACCACCTCCAACTCCTCCTCACGGGAATAACTTTCCTCGCCTTCTTTGGATATGGATTTAGGGAGCGGACCGTTATGCGTCAGCACGTAAGGAACACCTAACTCTGCCACAGTCTTGAACATCTCGCTGTCCAGCTCTCCGCCGCTGATGTCGTTCACAATCTGAGCACCAAATTCCTCGACGCACATCTTTGCGATTTGGGAACGGAAGGTATCAACGCTCACAATGGCTTCAGGAGCTTCCTGTCGGACTATGACCAATGCCTCTCGGAGTCTTCGTGCTTCTTCTTCCTCGCTGACTGGTATGCTGTCCGGGCGGGTAGAGCAGGCTCCCACATCCTGAATTGATGCACCTTCTGCAAGCATCTGTCTTGTGCGCATACGGATGGCTTCAGCTCCTTCATGATGTTGGTAGAAGGAGTCAGGCGTAGCGTTAAGAATACCCATCACGATAGGGCTTCCTAATGAAAGCAGTTCGCCTCCCATATTGATGCTGTATGGTAATGTAGTAAACACCGTCGCACAAAAACTCGCACAAAATTACACATTATTTATATTATTGGCAAGAAATCAACAAACAAAGTTCCGAATACGCCGACATAACGTAAAAAAACAGGGAATCGCAACCAATGAAGGTTTGCAACTCCCTGCTTTCGTGCTTGTGAACCTTATGATTTAGGTCTAGTGAACCTTATAATTTTGGTTTAGTGAAGTGCTCGCGGGCTTCTCTGTATGTATGAGCTGATGATGTGGCTCATTGGTGTCTGTCCGTCGGTGACACGCTCGAGTATCTGCCAGTCGGTGCCGATTTCTGTGTGCAGTTCCACGGCGATGCGGTCCTTCGACAGCCACTTCACTTTACGCGTGATATCATTATATTTATATGTGTAGCCCTTCTTCCCGTCATATACTACATCGCCGACTATGCCGCTACCGCTTGATGCAAACACCAAGTTTTTCGGAGTGAAGATGAAGAAGTTGTTGTAGTACTTGCTCTTTGGATACCGCTCATGCAGTTTGGCCAACCCCTTCTTGAGGTCTCGCAGCTCGTCCAACTCTCCAATGAAACGCCAAGTGCCAGTCAAGGGGTTCTTAGCGTCGACTTCCGTCTTGCCTGTCATTGCGTCGAAGGCGATGCGGCTCTCTGCCGTGTATTCCCCCGACTTGTACTTCTCCACGCACCAATCGTTGTGGGGGAAAATTATGTGATAGGGATATTCGCTCCACCACTTCTCGGTAAAGTGCTCGGCATTGCTGTCATAAATCAGGATGCTTTTGTCGTCCTCCGACTTCGGCTGGTCGCCCGTATAGTTGAATACCATGCGGTCGTTATTGTTGATTTGGAAAGTTCCGTTCCGCCCGAAGACGACCATGAGTGTCAGACTGTCGGTACAGACCTTGTACTGGTGGTAGGGAGAATTTACTTCGCCGCTTTTGCCGATGAGCGTCATTAACTTGTAAATGCCGCGAGGATTTTCTGTCTGTGCCGTTGCTCCTATTGCAAAAGAGCCAAGCAACAATGTAAGGATGTACTTTTTCATCTTTATTAGTTATCTATTTTATTAGTTATCTATTGTCGTTTCACAGAAGGACTATTTCATACCTTTCGCTTGCAAAATTAACGATTTATCTCATACAGACAAAGAAAACCATGAAAATCTTTAGATAAACTAAAGGAAAATGTTCTTTCAGCGAGGATAAAAAGTTTTTACCCCTAGGATAAAATGTTTTTACTCCGAGGAGAATATTCTGTTCCAAGCTTTGGAATATATGTTCCGAGTCCTGAAACTTATGTACCACGACTTGGAACATAGGTTTCTAGCCGTGGAATGAAAAATAGTCCTGGGAAGAAAAACTTTTCTACTCGGGGGAAAAAAAGAAATTCTCCCCAGAGGAAGAGAAATTCTCTCGAGGGAAAAGAAATAATTCATAATTTCTTTGTATATTTGCAGTCGAAAACTATAAAGCAACACTCGACAAGAGTCAACTATTAACTCTAACTATGAATATCGAGGAATTATATTCCATTTACAGAGAGCATCCTGTTGTGACGACAGACAGCAGGAATTGCTTTGACGGTTCAATGTTTTTTGCTCTGAAAGGAGCTACGTTCGACGGCAATACCTTTGCCGTTCAGGCACTTGAGAAGGGCTGTGCTTTTGCCGTTATCGATAATCCGGAAGTGGCGGCTCAGGATGAGCGACTCATCCTTGTGCCTGATGTACTGACAGCCTTACAGGAACTGGCTGCACATCATCGTCGCGTCTGGGGCGGTCCTGTGCTTCAGATTACAGGCACCAACGGCAAGACAACTACGAAGGAACTCATTAGTGCTGTTCTTTCGGAGGGAAAGCGCATCCTCTATACCGAGGGTAATTTCAACAACCATATCGGCGTGCCTCTGACGTTGTTACGCATAAAACCAGAGGAACACGATATTGCCGTCATAGAGACAGGAGCCAACCATCCTGGTGAAATAGCTGACCTCTGTAAAATCGTTCAGGCCGACTGGGGGCTCATCACCAATGTCGGTCGTGCCCATCTGGAGGGCTTCGGCAGCTTCGAGGGTGTGATGCAAGCGAAGGGCGAACTCTATGACGACCTTCGCAAGCGCAACAAACAAATCTTCATCAATGCCTTTGACGACGACCTGCTGCAAATGGCTCAGCAACGCGGATTCACTTTACAGAAAGACGCTTTGCCATACATTGAAGGCAGGGTGAGTGCTATTACGCCATTTGTGGAGATACAGTGGCGAGCTGATGTGGATGAGCCTTGGAACACAGTTCGGACCAACCTGATAGGTGCCTATAACATTACCAATATGAGATCGGCAGTCACTCTCGGCCTTTATTTCGGCATCACTCCTGAGCAGATAAATCATGCTCTGGCTGCCTACAAACCCACCAACAGCCGCAGCGAATTGCGTCAGGTCGGAACCAATCGTCTTATCGTAGATGCCTACAATGCTAACCCCTCGAGTATGGCTGCGGCATTGACCAACTTCACTTTCATGGAGGGAACTCATAAAGTGGTGATACTTGGAGATATGCGGGAATTAGGTGCAGAAAGCCTTAAAGAGCATAAGCGTGTTGTCAAGCAGCTTCAGAGTATGGATTTGGAGCGTATCTGGTTGGTCGGGAGTGAATTTGAAAAGGCCGCGGCAAAGGGTATGCGAGTCTTCAAAGATGTTGAGGCCGTCAAGGAAGCCCTGAAGGAAGAACCAATTACGGATTCCACCATTCTCATCAAGGGCAGTAACAGTACCAGGTTGCATCAATTGAATATCGAGGATTGAAGACTTCAACTAATAGCTCCTGTCTGGTATTAAACAACAAACAAATAACATGTTCAACTTCTAAACAGAATAAATAATGGGTATTATTAAGACTATCGGCATTTTGACGTCAGGCGGCGATGCCCCTGGTATGAACGCAGCTATCCGCTCCGTGACTCGTTCTGGAATCTGCAACGGTTTTAAAATCAAAGGTATATATAGGGGCTATGAGGGACTCATTAAAGGGGAGATGAAGGATTTTACCACCGAGGATGTCTCGGGTATCATCACCCGCGGCGGCACTATCTTGAAGACTGCCAGATGCGCAGAGTTCATGACCCCTGAGGGCAGGAAGAAGGCTTTTAAGACCTGCCAGAAAGAGCGGATTGATGCCCTCGTGGTTATTGGGGGTAATGGTTCTCTAACTGGTGCCCGTGATTTTGGCATGGAGTTTGATTTCCCTGTTATTGGCCTGCCTGGCACAATCGATAACGACCTTTATGGTACCGATTCCACTATTGGCTACGATACGACGATGAACACCATCATGGAGTGTGTGGACCGTATTCGCGACACGGCCAATTCGCATGAACGCATCTTCTTTGTTGAGGTGATGGGCCGCGATGCCGGTTTCCTAGCACAAAATTGCGCCATTGCCTGCGGTGCCGAAGCTGCCATCGTGCCTGAGGAGACAACCAATGTGGACCAGTTGGCACAATTTATGGGGCGTGGTATTCGCAAGTCCAAGAAGTCGTGCATAGTCATCGTTTCGGAGAGTCCTAAATGCGGCGCTCTTTATTATGCAGACCGCGTGAAAAAAGAGTTTCCAGGGTTTGACGTGCGTGTTTCCATACTCGGCCACCTGCAGCGCGGCGGTAGTCCATCTGCCCATGATCGTATTTTGGCCTCTATTACTGGTGCAGGCGCTATTGAGGCCATCAAGCAAGGGCAGCGCAATGTGATGGTGGGGGTTCGTAACAACGAGGTGGTCTATGTGCCTTTTTCCGAGTGCATCCGCACAGACAAACGTTTTGACAAGCGTCTCATCACGGTGCTTGACGAGCTTAGTATCTGATAATTCTTTCCGTTGGTGCACTTTTTAGGAAGTTTTAACTTGACAAAGTTAACAGGTATTATGAATTGTGAATTAAAAGTTGTACCTTTGCAGCCGTGAAATTGATTATAGACATAGGGAACACCGTTGTCAAGATGGTTGCTTTCCGTGGTGATGAGCCTGTTGACGAGATGCGTTCCGAGGGCGGTGAACTCTCGTGTCTGGATGCTTTTGTGAAGAAGTACAGCTTCCGATGTGGCATAGTCGGCACAGTACGCGATCTAACTGCCAGCGAGGCTGAGGCGCTTGCCCGTCTGCCGTTCCCTGTCTTACGTTTTTCGTCCGATACCCCTGTGCCCATAATGAACCGTTACCGCACGCCGGAGACCCTAGGCAGTGACCGCCTTGCTGCTGTTATCGGTGCAAGTTCGCTCAAGCCCGGCAAGGATCTCCTTATCATTGATGCCGGTACTTGCATTACCTACGAAGTCATTGATGCACGCGGCAACTATTGGGGCGGCAACATCGCTCCTGGGATGCAGATGCGTTTGAGGGCTCTGCATGAGTTCACAGCCCGTCTGCCTTTAGTAGAGGCTGAAGGTGAAGTCCCAGGTATGGGCTATAATACTGAAACGGCAATCCGTAGTGGTGTTTTGCGCGGCATGAAGTACGAGATAGAGGGCTACATCAAGTCTATGAGGTCCAAGTTTCCGCATCTGCTGGTTTTCCTGACTGGAGGCGACCACATCAATTTCGACACAAACATCAAGAACATTATCTTTTCGGATAAGTATATTGTACCTAGGGGACTCAACAAGATACTTGACTACAATGAAGAATTAAGAAATAAGAATGAAGAATGAAATAAAACATATTCTTGCCATTTCCTTTTTGCTCTTTGTCCAATGTTTAATATTCAATGGTCAAAGGTCAATGGTTTTGGCACAGACGGCAGGTACAGTCTCTACTTATTCCCGTTTCGGACTCGGACAACTTCATGATCAATCGCAGGGCTTCAGTAAATCAATGGGCGGAGCAGGCATCGGTGTGCGTATAGGCAATCGTGTCAATGTTACCAACCCGGCCTCCTATTCTGCTATAGATTCTTTGAGTCTTATCCTAGATGTCGGTATGAATGCTTCTTTCGGTCAGATGAAGCAAGGTCCTCAGAGAATGGCGGTAAAGAATGCTTCTCTCGACTTTGTCCATGCAGGTATGCATATTGCCAAAAGACTCGGCCTTGTTGCTGGCTACATGCCTTACACCAGCATCAGCTATAATTTTTCTTCGACCGAAAAGTTTATTGCCAACGATGCCAATACGACGCAGTCCATCACCGCCAGTAATGTATTTAGCGGTCAAGGAGGATTGAATCAAGCATATATAGGCTTGGGCTGGAGAGTGTTCCGTAATCTCTCTGTCGGCGCCAATGCAAGTTTCCTTTGGGGGCAGTACAACCACACTCTTATGCCGGATTACAAGGAGGGCGGTGTAAGCAGCAGTTCCTACAGTAGTGTCATCAAGAATTACTCTGCGTCGCTGAAGACCTACAAAATAGATCTTGGTGCACAATATCCTGTACGTCTGACAGCGCAGGACTGGCTGACCTTCGGTGTAACCGTTGGCTTGGGACATAAGATTGCTCAGGATGCTACGCTGCTGCTCTACACCACAAAGAGTGATACGACGACATATACAGCCTCTTCTCCTTTTGACCTGCCTTATACTTTTGGCTTTGGAGGTGCTTGGCAACATAAGAACACCCTATTGGTGGCAGCCGATGTGCACCACGAACGCTGGGGTGACTGTAGGATTCCTGTTGAGATTTCTAACGGTTATGAGCCCATGAAGGGGGGATACAAGAATCGGACCAAGATTGCCATGGGTGCACAATGGACCCCCAACCCGTTTGACAAAAACTTTTGGAAGCGTATCCAGTACCGTACCGGTATAAACTTTGCAACACCCTATCTCAAAATAAATGGCTTGGATGGCCCCAAAGAATTCAGCCTGTGCGTCGGTGCAGGTGTGCCTATCATAAACACAAAAAACAACCGCTCTGTGGTTAACTTCGGCCTGCAGTGGCTGAGACGCTCGCCCAGTTCTGCCAGTCTGATTAAAGAAAATTATCTTGTCATTAATCTCGGCGTGACATTCAACGAGCGCTGGTTTGTGAAGTACAAGATAGAATAGGGTGGGGAATAAAGATTCGAGACAAGAGTTAAGAAACTAAGAAATGACGAGAAAGAATTTTTTTCTATTTTTTACTCTCTGTTTTTTATTCTCTATTACCTTTGGCTGTTCAGGGGAGGTGGAGCATCTGGCAGAACCCATTACTGGGAAAGACTCCCTCTTATTCATGCATTCCAATGGTATCAACACTTTTATCAGTGACAGTGGTGTGATACGTTATCATCTTGTCGTCGAGGAATGGGATATCTACAACGGTAATCCTGGTGAACCGACTACTTGGAAATTCATGAAAGGCTTGCTGATGGAACGCTACGACGAGAAGTTTCACATTGACCTTTTCGTGCAGTCGGATACTGCTTTTTTGCACAGGCAGCAACTATGGGAACTGCGTGGCAGGGTGGTGGTGCGTAATGTCAATGGTGATGTCTTCCGTACCGAAGAACTTTTCTGGGACTTGGACAGGCACGAAATGTGGAACCGGCAATACATTCACATCACAACCCCTGAACGTGAACTAGAAGGCACAGAGTTCTACAGCAACGAACAAATGACACGCTACACCGTGTTTAACTCCGCCGGAGCGTTCCCTGTTGCGGAAGACAGCCCGGCTTCACTTTCGGGAGAGGGAACGGAAACAAGGGGCAGGGTACAAGAGAAATAACTTTTCAATGATCAATGTTCAATGATTGACACTTCTACCATAATTGCCACAATCATTATCCTCCTGCTCTCAGGTTTTTTCTCCGGAATGGAGATTGCCTTTGTTTCGAGTAGCAAGTTACGCTTTGAGATGGATAGGGAGGAGCAGGGCTTCTCAGCACGTCTCATAGATACTTTCTACCGCCATCCCAACAACTTCATTTCGACGCTTTTGGTAGGAAACAATATTGCGTTGGTCGTCTATGGTATCCTGATGGCTAAGATTGTGAGTGCCCTCATCCTCATCCCTTTGGGCATACATCGGCAATACGGCGACTGCCCCAACGAGGCGCTGTGCCTGTTTTTGCAGACCATTCTTGCCACCCTCATCGTGCTTGTCACCAGCGAGTTCCTGCCCAAGACACTTTTCCGCATCAATCCCAACCGTATGATGCGCATCTTTGCTTTGCCTGCCTATATATTCTATATTGTATTGTGGCCTGTCAGCAAGTTCACCAGCTCGTTGGGCAAACTTCTGCTGTGGATGATGGGCAAAAAAGTGGCAAAGACAAAGCCGGAGAAGACCTTTACTCGCGAAGACTTGGACTACCTCATCCAAAGCAATATCGAGAAAGCGGTGGATGATGAGGACATCGAGGATGAGGTGAAGATTTTCCAGAATGCCCTCGATTTCAGTTCTGTTAAGGTACGCGATTGCATCGTGCCGCGTACCGAGATAACAGCCGTCTCCACCGAGACACCTCTGCGCGAGCTACGTATGCAGTTTGTGGAGAGCGGTCACAGCAAGATTATCGTCTATAAAGAAGATATTGACGACATCGTGGGATACATCCACACAGTTGAGATGTTCCGCCTTAAAGAAGACGAAGATTGGACGGGGCATATTCGCGAGGTTCCCATTGTGCCTGAGACGATGAATGCACAGAAGCTGCTTGGCATCTTCATCAGTCAGAAGCGTTCTCTTGCAGTCATTGTCGATGAGTTCGGAGGTACGAGCGGCATCGTGACGATGGAGGACCTGGTGGAAGAAATATTCGGGGAAATTGAGGACGAACACGACAGTAAGAACTATACAGCACGCCAAACGGCTCCAGGCGAGTACCAACTCTCTGGACGACTGGAGATTGCGCAGGCCAACGAACTGCTCGACCTCGACCTGCCCGAAAGCGACGAGTACCTGACCGTGGGCGGACTCATCCTACATGAGTTCCAGAACTTCCCCAAACTCAATGAACCAATCCGCTTCGGACATTGGGAGTTTAAGGTCACCAAAAAGACAACCACGAAGATAGAGCTAGTACAATTGCGTGTACTTGATGAATAAAGCAAAGGGGAGCAAATTGCTCCCCTTTTTCATTGATACTCTTCTCGTGTTCACTCGAAATGGGGGTGAGAGAGTCCTTCCTTTATTTCTTGTTCAAATATAGGTCGGCCTGTACAGCGCATGCAACGGTGCAACCTACCATCGGATTGTTGCCGATTCCCAGGAAGCCCATCATCTCTACGTGAGCGGGAACAGAGCTGGAACCT
>JAGCNQ010000292.1 GCA_017645845.1 Bacteroidaceae bacterium | reverse complement strand
GAAATTACACTATCACAAAACACACAGAAGAGTGAAGTGTGAAGAATTGGCCCATGCGGATGAAGTGGTTGAAAGGTAAGCGTATCCGCTTTGACGCCTTGCAGGCTATAAGTCCTTCCATTTGTCGGGCAGCAAGGCTCTGTATTCCCTGATGTCTGTGTTAGGTTGCATCAGTGCAGTCCTGTTGATGACGTCTGAGATGTACTCGAAGAAATTGATGTTATTGAGTCTGCAGGAGCAGGCCAGCGAGTAAAACATAGCAGCACGCTGTGCTCCCTTGTGTGATCCGAAGAAGAGCGAGTTCCTCCTTGAGAGCGATATGTACCTGTTGAGTCTTTCGACGAGATTGTTGTCCAGATGGTAGTCTCCTCTGGTGAAGATGTTCTCTATGGCATCCCATTCGTTGAGCATATAGTGCACGGCGGTATGCCTGTCCGACTTGGGCAGCATCTCCGGGTCTGCCGCCATCCGGTCAAGCCTCCTGCGTATCTCTTTCAGTATCTTGGGGGCATACCTCTGCCTCCAGCGGAGATTTTTCTCCGCTGTCCATCCGTCCTTGCCTATGGTATGCTTGTGTTCGTTCTGGTAAAACCTGTTGATAAGCCCGACCATGCCTTGTGTCTCCTCGTCATCGCCGCAGTCGAGGAGTTTCCTCTTCACATGCTGCAGGCAGGCCAGTCTTGTCAGTTGTGCCGCCATCTTCCTGTAGGGAGCAAAACCGTCTGACTGGAAGGTGCCTCCATAATCACCTATATAATTCAGAATAACGTCTTGCCCTCTTGACCCGTCGTGGTAAAAATAATAGACCAGTCCTGTATGTATGGCAGTCACTACCCAGATGTACCCCTTCTTCGAGCCCTTCCCGCCAGGCTCTTTCACCAGTACGCGGTGGTATGTCTCGTCGCCTGCCAGGTAGTCGTCCTCCTTGACGGCCAGCCCCATTGCCTTGTACAGGTTCTCGAATACGGCCTCCGTCTTGCGCAGCAGTCCGTGGGCAGTACCCTTGTCCATGTCGAAGCCGTTCTCCGAGAAGTACTTGACGATACGCTCCACGGGCATTGAGTAGATGTAGCGCAGCTGGGCGATACCTGCGATAAAGGAGCCGTCGTAGTTTGAGCCAAGAAGGGGAGCGATAGGAGCCTTGCCCTCCATTACGGCTCCGTCCTGCGTATAGACATGTACGTGATAAATCTTCTTGATGAAGCGCATGGGTACAAGGATATAGCGTACCACGTCGTGAGTGTCTATCAGGCGTGCCTTCATCTCATCGAAACGGGAATCCGCAGGATAGACATCCTCCTCCTCGACCTCCACCTCGTAGTGATCCTTACGCCTGGCCCCATAGTTGGTCTTCGCCCTCGGCTTCGGATCTGTCTGGGACGCGGTTTCCGGATCAGATGCAGATACAACAGACGGAGTCTGCTTCTCCGACTTGTTCTGCTGTATCTTCGTCAGCCCCTTGATGATATTGTGCTGCTTCTGCTCCTCGGCATTCTTTTGGACGAGCAGTTCCTCCAGCGATGACACCTTCCTGAGAAGCTCATCCACCTTGCGGTTGGCCTCCCCGAGACGCTCGTTGGCTTCCCTGAGCTGTTGCTGCAGGAAGGTAATCTGGTGCTGGAGCATACTGATAATCTCGTCCTTTTTCATACTGCAAAGGTAATAAAAAAAGACGAGACTGCCAAATAAAAACTAATTTATTTTCAAGTTATTTTACTGATAATCAGACGGTTGAAATACCGCCCGGCTTCCAATCCTCAGCCTGCTGCGATATCTCACGCTCTTGAGGCTCACGCCCCGCATGATGGCAGAAAGCGTCCTGTAGGGCATCTCTACGGCCTTCAGACCGGGTTTGAAACGGGGTAGCTCAAAGGTCCCTTTCTCCAACCGCTTCTGGTAAAGAAGGAAACCGTCACTGTCCCAGCAGAGAAGCTTCACCGTCTGGCGGTTCTTGCCAAAGAAGATGAAAACGTCACCATTCAACAGCGGACGTTTCAGTTCCTGGCTTACCAGTTTAGACAGGCCGTTGATGCCAAGATTCATCCGCACATAGCGCTGGCTGACATAGTACCTGCGGCTATCCTCTAGTCCGAACATGGCAAGCCCTCCCCTGAATAAAGTTTGAGAAACGAAACTACGGCCTCCGCACTTCCTCGACGGATACTGACCACAGTCCCGTCAGGAAGAGTCAGACTGATGCCTGCAAGAAGGTCACAGGGACGGACTGGAACATCAGACTCAGATACCAGGCGGACGGGAAGAATCGACGGTGAAGACGACATGGACGAATCCAATGCGTCTGACTCATTATGTAACTTGAGAACGCGGCTCTTTGCATCGTGCACACTGTAGCCACGACCGTAAAGCCACTTTTCGAAACCTCGTCGCTTTACTTGAACAGAACGAAGATACGCTGCAAGACACAAGCGAGGCTGCTTCTCCAATTCTGAAAGAAATTGATGCCAGGTCTTTTCATAACGGGCATCGGCTGTTTGTAATTTCATATTTGCATATCTTTTAAAATGAATATGCAAAGGTACTGACTTTTTGCATACGAGTCAAGGCGTCAAAGCGGATACGCTTACCGTCATTCACGCAATTTGTGGTCACATTTGACCATTTCATTCGTTAAATTCGGGCAATTCGTGTTCGTTTTTTAGGCTTTCCTTTGCGTCATTCACACAATTTGTGGCTCTTTTTAAGTCTTTTATTCGTTAAATTTGGGCAATTCTTCTCTCATTTCTTATTTTTTTCATTAGGTGCTCAGGCGAACAGAGCTCGAAACATGTTCATTTCCCTTCGTCTGCATGGCAAATTATATTAAATTTTCAGTCTCTTTTTGTGTAATTCGGGGCAGTTTTCTTCATTTTTTG
>JAGCNQ010000029.1 GCA_017645845.1 Bacteroidaceae bacterium | reverse complement strand
TGGTCGGCATCGATAATCTGTCCGATGTTGTGCGAGATGATAATCACCGTGCGGTCTTTCTTGATGGCGTCGATCGAGGCCTTGATCTGCTCGGTGGCAATGGCATCGAGGCTGGCCGTGGGCTCGTCGAGGAAGATGATGGGCGGGTTCTTGATGAACATACGGGCAATGGCGATGCGCTGTTGCTGACCGCCGCTCAGTTGCAGGGCCTGCGACTCAAACTGATTCGGCAATTGTATAATCTGGTCGTAGATATAAGCCTGTTTTGCTGCCTTCACTACCTCTTCGTGGGTAGCATTGGGGTTTCCGTACTTGATGTTCTCCTCGATGGTGCCGTTGAAGATATGGTTCTTCTGCAAGACCAATCCCACATGCTCGCGCAACCAATGCGTATCCCAGTCCTTCAGCTCCACGCCGTCGAGCTTTATGCTTCCCTGGTCGGGATGATAGAACTTATCCAGCAGGTTCACGATAGTCGTCTTACCGGCCCCGCTTAAACCTACCAACGCCGTTATCTTGCCGGGCATGATGCGCATGCTCACATTGAACAAGGCCTTTGTGCCGTTGCCATAGGTGAAATCCACGCCGTTCAGTTCGAAGTCGCCTTTCACTACGTCGGGGTGATACTTGCCCGTATCCTCCACCTCGTTATGGGCATGCAGGATGCCGAAGAAGCCCTCAGCATAGATAAGGGCATCGTTCATGTCGTCGTAGATGCGATGCAATTGACGGATGGGGGCACTCACATTGCTGAACAGCATCACGTGGTACATAATCTTACCGATGCTCATACCCGGGTAATCTATCAGTACCAGGTAAGCGGTAAGTATGATAATCAGCACGGTACCTATCTGCTCGAAGAAACTCTTCAGACCGTCGTACAGGTAGCTCCAGCGGCGGGTGCTCATCTGCTGGTCGGTCATTGCCTGTTGCAAAGCCTTCTGCTTCTCGGCCTCTATCTGCTCACGGTTGAACGATTTTATGACGCTAATGCTTTCCAGGATGTTCAGGATGCCTTGACTCACAGCCTGATGACTGCTGAAGATGCTCCTTCGTCCGCCTTTCATGCGTTTGGCCTGCCGGTAGGTGATGTAGAAATAGACGGGCACGATGCACAGGGCCACCAGCCCCACATAGAAGTTCGCTGCAAACATCAGGGCGAGGGCGAGGATGGCACTTGTGAAGAGGGGAAGGATGTCGATGAAGAAGTTGTTTACCGTATTACTGAGGCTCATCACGCCCCGGTCGATACGTGATTGCAGCTTGCCCGTGTCGTTGTCTTCTGCGGAAAAGAACGCCATACGGAAGGTCAGCACCTTGTCAATCACTTGCAGCGAGAGGTCCCGGCTCACATAGATGCGGAGTTTCTGTCCGAAATAGCGCTGAAAGAAAGTGATGATGGCAGAGATTATTTCCTTGCCCAAGAGGACGGCGCTGATTATCACCAATATCTCTGCGGCCTTGCTCCACTCGAAGTTCACCTTCTGTATCAAGGCATTGATGGCATCCACGGCCTTGTCCAACACGACGGCATTCACCTGCGCCATCAGTGACCCGATGAAGGTCAGCGTAACGGTAGCCGCAATCAGCAACCTGTAGGGCTTCACGAATGGCCACAGATTCCTGAGCAGGTCGAATATGTTCATTTTCTCGGTATTCATAGCTTGTATGGTGATAATTGGTTCTGTGACGAAAAAAGAGTCCAACGGTTGTTACTCATTGAACTCTCAGGCGGAGAGAGAGGGATTCGAACCCCCGGTGCCTCTCGGCACGCCGGTTTTCAAGACCGGTGTAATCGACCACTCTACCATCTCTCCGAAGCATACAAAAGTATGGCACCAAGGAGGGGTCTGCTCCCAAATGCGGTGCAAAGGTCGGAAGTTTTTTTCAAGTATGCAAACATTTCATGCTTTTTCTTTGATAAGTGTTGTTTTTTGCTTTTTTTCCTTGCACCAGCCCACAACAAACAAAAAATGAAAAAAACTTAATTCAAACCCTTGCCATTCGCGCAGAAAGTAGTACATTTGCACGGAAATTGCAAATAATTATATATTTCTTATATGAAAAAGAATCTCGAGACCATTTGCATTCACGGCGGGTGGAAGCCCAAGAAGGGCGAACCACAACAGCTTCCTATTTACCAAAGTACAACGTTCCGCTATGAGACGAGCGACCAGATGGCACGCCTCTTCGACCTCAAAGACAGCGGCTATTTCTATACACGCCTGGCCAACCCCACCAACGATGCCGTAGCGCAGAAGATTGCGGCCCTCGAGGGTGGTGTGGGTGCTGTGCTTACCAGCAGCGGACAGGCTGCCAACTTCTATGCCATCTTCAATATCTGTCAGGCTGGCGACCACTTCATCACCACCAACACCATCTACGGCGGCACGTTCAACCTCTTTGGCGTGACGTTGAAGAAGCTGGGCATCGAATGTACCTTCGTCGACCCTGACTGGGACGACGGGCGTATCGAGGCTGCCTTCCGTCCCAACACGAAGTGCTTCTTCGGCGAGACCATCTCCAATCCAAGCTGCAACATCTTCGACATCGAGCGCTTTGCAAAAATGGCACATCGTCACGGTGTACCTCTCATCGTGGACAACACGTTCGCCACACCCATCAATTGCCGTCCCTTCGAATGGGGCTGCGACATCGTGACACACTCCACAACGAAGTATATGGACGGACACGCCACGCAAGTGGGCGGTGTGGTTGTCGATAGCGGCAACTTCCCCTGGGAGGACTATGCCGAACGTTTCCCCTGCCTCTGCACGCCCGACGATTCCTATCACGGTCTGACCTACACGAAGGCTTTCGGCAAGATGGCTTACACCACAAAGCTTGTGGCACAGCTCATGCGTGACCTCGGCAGCATACCTTCCCCGCAGAATGCCTTCCTGCTGAACCTTGGACTTGAGACTTTGCACCTGCGTATGCCCCGTCATTGTGAGAACGCGCAGAAAGTGGCCGAGTGGCTCGAGAAGAACCCCAAGGTGGGATGGGTGAACTATGCCGGGCTCCCCTCCAACAAATACTATCCCCTGGCGCAGAAATACCTGCCGAACGGGACTTGCGGCGTGATAGCCTTCGGTCTGAAGGGCACAAAGGAGGAGGCTATCCGCTTCATGGACAACCTGGACTTCATCAGCATCGTGACGCATGTTGCCGATGCCCGTACCTGTGTGCTGCACCCCGCCAGCCACACACATCGCCAGCTCTGCGACGAACAGCTCCGCGAGGCTGGTATTGCCCCGGATCTTGTTCGCCTCAGCGTAGGCCTTGAGAACATCGACGACATCATTGCCGACCTCGAACAGGCAATGGGGAAAATGTAAGATATTGGACGATGTATATGTGCGATGAACAAGGAGCGTTTTTTAAAGGGTAGAATTTAAAAAATCGTAAATTGTCCGTCGTACATCGTCCATACGTTAAATAGTTTTAATTGTTTTGCTCTTTTGCGGAAGATTATATAACTTTGCCGAACTAAACGTGCAAAAGAGTGATAAAACTGCCCCATATTTTCAGCGTTCAAAAGTTTTTCCCCAAAAGTTCTCTCTATAGAGATGGCATTGGAGGAGGTCTTCTCCTATGCCTTCTTCTGCTCCTTTCCTGCAGGAGTCAGTATATGGTGAAGGGTTCCTCCAGTGTGGACGACTTGGAGGGCAAGATGCTGACGCTGAAGGTCTATGTCAATGGCGAGATGCGCAATATCGACTCTACGCGCGTGGTGCACGGACGTTTCAGCTTCGGAGGCAGCATGGACTCCACGATGCTGGCCAATGTCTTCCTGGACAACATAAGCCTGAGACCCATCGTGCTCGAAGAGGGAGAAGTAGACCTAAGCATTGGCGAGACCCAGCAGACTGCTACCGGCACACCGCTCAACGATACACTATCGGGCTTCATACGGCGCAAGACACAGATTGACGCACAGATGGCCGAACTGCCACACCTGCAGGCGATGATGATAATGGACGGCGTCGATTACGACGATGCCATGCACGAGCTGACCAAGCAGTCGCAGCAGCTGGCAGCCGAGAACGACCGGCTGATTGTACGTTTTATCCGAGATAATTATAATAATGTGCTCGGCCCTGGCATCTTCATGATACTGACCAGCAGCCTGCCCTACCCCATTCTCACTCCACAAATCGAAGAAATCCTTACCGATGCTCCGCCCTACTTCCTGGGACACCCCTACGTCAAGGAATACATCAAACAGGCGAAAGAAAATCAGAATAACGATTAGGGATTAAGGCTTGATACCATTCACTTTCTGGTCCTTAATTGCTGAACAACAAAATCTAATCCTCAATCCATGCTCTATAAGTTCTACCAGCTCTTCATAGCCATGCCGCTCATTATTTGTTCAACGGCATTGACAGCCATTGTCACTATCATTGGCTGCACTTTCGGGAAGGCCAGAACCTGGGGCTATTATCCCGCTATGGTGTGGAGCCGTCTGATGTGCTGGATAATGCTGTTGCCCGTCAAGGTGGAGGGACGTGAACGACTCAAGAAACGCCAGTCGTACGTCTTTGTGGCAAACCACCAGGGCCCTTACGACATCTTCCTTGTGTATGGTTTTCTGGGACGCAGTTTCCGCTGGATGATGAAGAAGGAACTGCGCAACATCCCCCTTGTGGGCAAGGCTTGCGAGAGTGCCGGACACATCTTCGTTGACAAGAGAGGACCGAAAGCCATCCAGCACACCTACGAGCAGGGGCGCAAAGTGCTACAACATGGCGTCTCGCTGGTCGTCTTTCCCGAAGGGGCAAGAACCTTCACCGGACACATGGCCAAATTCCGTCGCGGAGCATTCCAACTGGCCGACGAGCTACAGCTGCCTGTGGTACCCGTCACTATCGATGGCAGTTTCGATGTACTACCCCGTCAGAAGGGCATCAACTTCGTCACCTGGCATCCCCTGCGTCTCGTCATCCACGCCCCTATTGAGCCTGAAACACAAGGCCCAGAGGATGTACAGCACATCATGGAGCAGAGCTACAAAACCATCATGAACGCCCTCCCTGCTCACTACCAGGGCTTCGTCGCCAACCCCGACCAATAGGTTCCTGGCCGTTTGGGCTCCACTACTCTTTGTTCTTTCCTTCTAAACGACGGAGTCTGTCGGAAATGCTGACTATCTCCTCAATTATCGCCCAAAAGGCGACTGAGACGAATATGGCAGCCAGCAAGAAACAGGCGGCTTGAGGCACACACATCTCAATGTTTGACTCGAAGATTCCTTTGCTTATCAATATGCCGACGACAATCCCCAGGAATCCGCCAACACGGGCCATCAGAAGCAACAACTTCTCTATTACTGTTCGGTTCATAATATAAAGGGAGTTATAAAGGGGAGTTATATAGGGGAGTTATAACATATTGAAGAATATATTAAAGAACATCTTACCCCATAAAACAAAGAAAAATATGAGAGGTAATATGATGCAGATGCCGATAATGATGAGTATGGCCTTGAGACAACCTTTGTTTTCATTCTTTACGATGATAGGCTCCGAGTCGTCCATGACTTGTTGAGTGAGGTTCTCGGGCGTAATGGCTTTACCCTGCTGGCGAAGGCGGTCTTCGGGGGTAATGGCAGCGGGAGTCACAAGCCACATGACAATGTAGATGATGGGAAGCGGTAGGCCTATGCCCAGAAGTGTAAGCGCAATGGCTCCAAGTCGCCATACGAGTGGGTCGCCTGCATTGGTATATACTGCCATACCGGAGCAGACACCACCCAATATCTTGTCGTTGGCACAACGATAGTAGCGATGCGTCTTCACATGATTGTAGCCCTTGTCGTAAGCATCACGGGCAAAACGGCCTGCATCATTGGCGAAACGGTTGGCATCATTGGCAAACTGGTTGAGGTTCTCCTTGAAACTGCTTTCTTGTCCTTGGCTTCTCGCATATCGACCGCTGCTTTTTGTATATTGCCCTTCACTCTTTGCGTCTTGCTCCCTATCTCCACTCTCACGGGCTATCTGTTCGGCATTGCCGATGGTGTCTATGATTTCTTTCACTGTCTCGATGTTGACGGCTGTCATTCCAGCCTCGCGACGCTGCCAAAGGAGTTCTGCCACACGATGCTCAATGTCGTCGGCTACTTCTTCGCCACCCTCCTGGCGGCCAAAATAGCGTTGCATGCTTTGCAGATAGTTCTCCAGGAGGTTGTATGCATCCTCGTCTATATTATATAATGTACCAAAAAGGTTAATGCTGATGTTCTTTTTCATTGCTTTATGATTTTAAATTATTTAACTTTGACGTTAACATTGACCTTGACGTTGACCTTAACGTTAACTTTTGATTCTACACTCTTAACTTTTCAAGAAGTTGACGGTTCGGGAAATCTCTTCCCAGCTGGCATCCAACTGGCTGAGTGCTTCCTGTCCGTCGGCAGTCAGGGTGTAGTACTTGCGGGGCGGTCCCTGTGTGCTCTCACGCCATTCATACCCCAGCAGCCCGTCGTTCTTGAGCCTGGAGAGTAGCGGATAGAGCGTCCCCTCCATCACAATCATCTCGGCCTCTTGCAGACGCTGGATGATGTCGTTGGCATAACACGACTGCTGATGCAGCAGGAGCATGATGCAATACTCGAGCATACCCTTGCGCATCTGTGATTTGGTGTTGTCTGTGTTCATCTCTCTGGGAATTTTATGGATTTCACGCTGCAAAGGTATGTATAATTATAATACCTTGTATCGCAAGGTACTTTTATTTAACATAATTTAAGAGTTTTTTAGTAGTTCTGGGGCAAAACCGACTACTCTTTCATCACGCTGAAGGGATAGACAAGCAGGTCCTCCAATTCGCCGATGGGTTTCTGCGAGAGGTACACAAGTAAGTATTCGCCTGGCTGGAGAGGCTGCAAGGGTTGGCAAAAGAAGGCGTCGTCCTGAGCCTTTAAGTCAAAATAACGGGGCTCCAACCGCATGTATTCATTGTCGGAAAGCTTCGACTTTGGCAGTTTTCGATAGGTCTTGAGGCTTTTAAGACGGATGAGGGCATAGTCAACAAGCACTTGGTCGGGGCCTGGCGTGACACGCAGCACAGGACGTTTCCCATCGGCCAACTGTGTGGCATGTCCGCCCGAGAGGTAGTGCATCAGGCGGCTCTTCGTCTGATAATCCACGATTTTCCATCCGGGTTTCAGCTCGCTCTGTGTCTGCTGTGCAGGAATCTCCACCCAAAGGTCGCCAACTACCATTTCGACCTGTTGTGCCCTGACCTGGAGCATGAGGCAGGGGGCAAGGAGCAGGATTTGACTTAATTTTTTCCTCATATCTGTGCAAAATTACGGTTTTTCCTTGTATTAGCGCATACAAAAGGAGAAAAAAGTGCAATAAACAAAGGAAAAAGGAAGATATTTGAATTTCGGATTTTGATTTTTAAATTAAAATCTGTACTTTTGCGCATCAAAAAAGGAATTGGGAGCTGAAATCACTCTTCATTCTTAACTCTTAACTCAAGAAATATGACCATTGCGATTGTTATTCTGATGCTACTAGGCTATGTGCTTATCTGCACTGAACACATTACCCGTATCAACAAAGCCACTGTGGCACTCTTCTGCGGCGTCTGTGGATGGGTAATGTATGTCTGTGTAGGCCCCTACTATATCGAGACACTCCACGACAGTGTCTTCCAGGATTTCCTAGCAGGTCAGGACTACAGCATCCAGGCAGTCAACGAGTTCCTGCGTCAGGAAGTTTTTGCAAGCCATATCGCACAGCTCACAAGCATCGTGATGTACCTGCTTGCCACAATGGCCATCGTTGAGGTTTTGGAAAGCAACGGATGCTTCGATTTCGTGGTAAAGCTTTGTCGCTCACGAAGTACATGGGTAACGGTGTGGATGCTCGCCTTGTGCAGTTTCTTGCTCAGCGCCAACCTGGACAACCTGACGTCCGCCGTTGTGATGCTTATGGTCATGAACCGCTTGGTGGTCAACCACAAACAAAGGATGCTGCTGGGTGCCATCATCGTCATTGCCACCAACTGCGGCGGATGTTTCACCGTCATCGGAGATGTCACTTCGTTGCTTGTCTGGACACGTGGGGCCGTGACACCCACCAACTATTCATCAGCCCTTATCCTGCCTGCCATCTTCGCTACAGCCATCCCAACGTTCCTCATCGGCAGGAAGCTTCCAGACCACCTTGACCTGAAGCGTAGCGGCGTGATGTTCCGCGGAAACGATGCCGACGTAAAGCTCTGGCAACAATTGCTGATGTTCTTCCTCGGCATGGGAGGCTTGTGGTTCGTTCCTACCTTCTACCGCCTCACGGACCTGCCACCATTCCTCGGTGCCCTGTGTGTGCTCGGCGTACTATGGGTTGTGAACGAGATTATCAACCGCAAGCGCATCCTCTCCGACCAGCCCTTTACAGCAAGAACCAGCCGCAGTCTTCAATACGAGGTGATACAGATGATTATGTTCTTCCTCGGCATAGGACTTAGTGTGGATATCCTCATCGAAATCGGAGCAATGAAAAGTGTGGGCGACTGGTGCAACCAATACATCCACAACATCTACTTCCTTTCGCTCGTCCTGGGTGGTGTCAGCTCTGTGATGGACAATATAGCCCTCGTCATCAGCGGTATCTCTATCTATCCTGTTTTGGATGGCAATGCCGCCGATATGACGAAATACATGCAGAGTTTCGTCCAGAACGGACAATACTGGCACCTCATCACCCTGAGCGGCTGTGTAGGCGGCTGTCTGTTGCCCATCGGCAATACTGCAGGCTATG
>JAGCNQ010000291.1 GCA_017645845.1 Bacteroidaceae bacterium | reverse complement strand
GCTTCCCAGGAGCGGGACCTCGCATTGCTTCGAGAATATGCTGAAAGCATGGGGAGCAAAGCGGAGTCTATAGATAGTGAACGTCGCAAGTACCTTCATCTCGCTGCCGTCTTCTGCTGCAACTTTGTGAATCACCTGTACGGCATCACGGCCGACATCCTTGCAGAACACGACATCCCCTTCTCTGCAATGCTTCCGCTTATTCACGAAACAGCAGATAAGGTGGAGCAACTCTCACCACATGACGCCCAAACGGGACCTGCAGTTCGTTGGGACGAGGAGGTGATGGCGCAGCAAATGGCACTCCTCAACGATGAGCAAGCACAGCTCTATCAACTTCTAAGCAAAAGCATACACAATGATAAACTACGACCTGAAAAAGATTAAGGCGCTCGTCTTTGATGTGGATGGGGTGCTCAGTGCCGAGACTATCCAAATGAACGACGAAGGCGTGCTCATGCGTTCCATGAATACGAAGGACGGCTATGCTCTGCGTCTCGCAGTCACTCAAGGACTTCATGTGGCTATCATAACTGGAGCACGCGAAGAAGCCATCCGCAAGCGCTATGAAGGTCTCTGCATCCACGATGTCTTCCTGGGCAGTTCCGTCAAGACAGACAGCTTGAAGGTGTTGCTCGACAAATACAATCTGTCGGCTGACGAAGTGCTCTATATGGGCGACGACATTCCTGACTACAACATCATGAAGCAAGTGGGTTTGCCCTGCTGTCCTCGAGATGCTGCTCCTGAGATACGCGACATCAGCCTCTATGTCAGCCATCGCGACGGGGGCCAGGGGTGTGCCAGAGATGTCATAGAGCAAGTTCTCAAAGCCCAAGGCAAATGGATGGCAGATGCAGAAGCGTTCAGCTGGTAAAGCCCCCTCTAACTTCCCCTAATGGGGGAAATAAATGTTCAGTATTCAATGAAAATAATCTTAGCAAGCAACTCACCCAGACGGAAAGAACTGTTGGCCGGATTGGGATTCGAATATGAGGTCCGCACCCTTACTGGACTGGAAGAGTCCTATCCGGACGGGCTTTCGATGGAGGAGATACCGCAGTATATCAGCCGTAAGAAGGCAGCAGCATACACACTTGGCGAAGATGAGTTGCTCATTACTGCCGATACCATCGTCTGGCTTGACGGAGAAGTTCTGGGCAAACCGGCCAACGAGGAAGAGGCAAGGCAGATGCTCCATAAACTCTCGGGCAAGACGCATCAGGTTGTTACGGGCGTCACACTCAAGACCCTTCTAAATCTCTATTCTTTCGCTTCGGTCAGTCAAGTGACCTTTGCCCAACTTTCCGATGAGGAAATCAATTACTATGTTAGCCATTACCGCCCTATGGACAAGGCAGGCGCCTACGGCATCCAGGAGTGGATAGGCTACATTGGCGTCACTTCCATACAGGGCTCTTACTTCAACGTGATGGGTCTCCCTGTTCAGCGACTCTATACAGAAATGAAGAAACTTAACATCATTTAATTCAAATGAATAAATCAAAAATTCGAAAAGCTATTGTCTGCAGCCTGTTGTCTCTTGTCTGTTTCTCGTGCTCAAAGAAAGACTACGACTCCTATTGTCCCACTTGGCGCGGATTTACCTATTACACAGGCAGCTATCCTAACTACGTTCAAGGTCGTGTGGGGAATGTATATCTGAATCCTGGCGACTCCATTCACATAACAGCCCATCAGGACAAGAAAGGCCACCTCATCAACGGCACTTTCTATACTTGGACGCTTTGTGTGGATACACTAGTCGATGCCAAGGATATCGATGACCCCAACGACGATGTGATAGTTCATGCCAACATCGTTTATAACCAGCACACAAACTACGACGGTTATGACGATGGTGCTAACGACCCTGTGTGCCACATGAAAATTCCCGCCAGTGCACGACGTGATAAGTTAGGCCATCCCGACACCATCAAGTTCGTTGCCCGATATATTTATAGCGGACAAGGCGTTATTGTCGAGACAGGCAATATTATCGACAATACCAACTACAATGGTCGTATCACTCCGCAGAGCGGTCCTACCGGCGGCGGTGCTGCAGGCAACTTCTACTTTAACATTAACGCTAACTAACGGGATACTGCCTGTTGGCGGATATCCTGCATGACGAGACCGGCGAGGGTCATACCGAAAATGCCGGTGATGTGGGCGAGGGAGCCGTTCGTCTGCACCTTTGTGAATGTGTCGCTGCCGTCCTGAAGGGCGGTGCCGAGATTGGGTAGGGGAGCTTCCTCGCTATGAACACAAAGGAACTTACGGGCAGGGAAGAGCTTGTTGCGACGCATCGCTGAACGCATAGCTGCAGCAAGCGGGTCACCCTTCACTTTCCAGAACTCGGAGACTCGGACCTTTGTCGGATCTATGCGCAGGGCTGCTCCCATGGAAGAGAAAAGGACACAGCCTTTCTCCGTCTCCTCCGAGGGGGAGTGACCTAAAGCCTCTCCTCGGTGAGGTTGGGTGGTGGCAAGGGTATTTATAATGAGACTTATCTTGTCCCGTAACGAATCAATGGCATCGATTATGTAGTCGTAAGCCTCTATATTGAAATCATTTGCTGTTTTTTCGTTGAAGCTTTTCTGAAAGGCAAGAATGTCTGCCTCAGGGTTGATTTCGAGCAGTCGCTTACGTAGCGCTTCTACCTTAGGTTCACCGATAGTTTTGGTCGTTGCCATCAGCTGACGGTTGCAGTTGGTGGTACAGACAACGTCGCTATCGACGAGGGTGAGGTGCAAGATACCTTCGCGCACGAGGCACTCGGCACACCAGCTTCCTACGCCTCCAACACCGAAAATGATGACGCGCTTGGAGCGGATGCGTTCCATCACTTCTTTGCCGAGTAACAACTCCGTCCGATTGAATAAATCCTTGACCATTAACTATAAACTATGAACTATGTACTATGGACTCTGCACTATCTCAGTTCCACTACTGTGATGCCTGCGCCGCCAAACTGGACGTGCTCGTCGTGGGCTGAGGTAACGCCTGGTACGGTGGCCAGATACTGTCGGATGACTTGGCGAAGCGCTCCTGTGCCTGTGCCGTGAAGGATGCGGACACGAGAGGCGTTGACCAGAAGAGCATCGTCGATGAAGTAGGTAACAGCCTGCAAGGCTTCGTCTGCTCGCATTCCGCGCACATCTATCTCCTGACGGAAGTCCAAGTGTTTCTGACGGATGCTGTCCTGCGTCTGGCGGCTAACAACTACTGTTTGTGTTGTTTCCGGCTTCGGAGCATCCTCTGCTTGTTCCAAACGCTTGATATCCACCAATGTCCGCATGACGCCAAAGGTGACTGTTGCCTGCTTGCCTTCGATGGCAGTTATGGTGCCGATGGATGTCTGTCCCTTGATGCGGACGGTTGCCCCCACAGAAAGTGCAGACCCCTCTAAATCTCCCCCTAAAGGGGAGACTTTCTGACTTGAGTTCTCCCCCTTAGGGGAGTTAGAGAGGGCTTTTTGTTTCTCCTTTTGTCTCTCTGCGTGCCTCTGCCTTCGTGCCTCTATCTGGCGGCGCTTCTTCTCGACGTAGGCATCGAGTTCCTCCTGAGTCATCTGCCCGACCTCATCGCGGAAGGTCTGTAGCTGCTGACGGGCGGAACGTGTGCGTTCCTTATCGGCCTGTGCTTCGCGTATTTCGCGAATGGTGTTCTCGACCTGTGCATTGGCTGCGGCGATTATCTTTTCTGCCTCAGCTTTTGCTTCTCGGATGATTTCCTTACGTTTGCCACGCAGCTCCTCTATTTCGCGCTCATACTGCTCGATGGTCTGCGCCATCTGTTTCTCCTGCGAATGAATCGTTTGGCGCTTGCCTTCCCAGTAGCGTTTGTCGCGTGTGATGTCGAGCAGGTACTTGTCGGCATTGACGTACTCCTGTCCCACGAGCTCTGTTGCATCGGCTATTACCTCTTCCGGAATACCAATCTTGCGTGCTATTTCGACGGCAAAGCTACTTCCGGGATTGCCTATTTGCAGTTGGAAAAGAGCAGCCATCTTCTGTCGGTCGTAGAGCATTGCGCCGTTCACGACTCCTAAGGTGTCTTCGGCAAAATGCTTGAGGTTCTGGTAGTGTGTGGTGATGACGGCAAAGGTGCCTTTGCTGACGAAACGTTTCAGAACAGCTTCGGCAATAGCTCCGCCGATAGTAGGCTCTGTTCCTCCGCCGAATTCATCAATGAGCAGTAGCGTGGAGGGGGTGCAGCCAGCCATCATGCGCTTCATGTTGAGCAGGTGGCTGCTATATGTGCTCAGGTCGTTTTCGATGCTTTGCTCGTCGCCGATGTCGATGAATATTTGCTGGAAGATGCCTGCCCGGGAACCGTCTGCCGTCGGGATAGGAAGACCACATTGCAGCATGTATTGCAGGAGTCCTACCGTCTTGAGGCAGACGCTCTTGCCGCCCGCATTCGGGCCACTAATGATGAGGATGCGCTGCCGTTTTGTCAAAGCGATGGTGAGCGGCACAATCTTTGCGCCTTGTTTCTTTAACTTGGCTTCCAGAAGCGGATGTCGAGCATCGAACCAATCGATAAGTGGGGTGGAATATATCTCTGGCGATTGTGCATTGATGGCTTTCGTAAGGTGATGTTTTGCGATGAGGAATTCGATATCTGCAAGGAACTCGAAGCCTCGCAACAGCTCCTTCAGGTTCGGACGAAGTTGCTCGGTGAACTCTCTCAAGATACGAATGACCTCTCTTTTCTCGTCGGCTTCCAACTCGCGAATGCGGTTATTTGCCTCCACCACCTCAGCCGGTTCTATGAAGACCGTTTTGCCCGTGGCACTTTCATCGTGAATAATGCCCTTGATGCGCCGTTTCAGTGCTGGAGCAACAGGAATAACGAGACGTCCGTCGCGCATAGCCGGTGTGACATCTTTCTCGACTAAGCCCTCAGCCTGTGCCGATTTCAGAATGCTTGTAAGCGTACGACTGACACTCCCTTCGGCATGTTTCAGCTCACGGCGAATGGTTGCAAGCTCGCTGCTGGCTTCGTCCTTGATGCGACCGAATTTGTCCAATATCTGTTCGATGCGACGGGTGATGGTATGAAACGTGAAGACACCTTCGGCAAGTTTCTCAAAGGCAGGAAAACAGCCTCCTTCCAAACCTTCCTCCGAGGAGGAGGGCTTTCTGCTGCCCATCTCCTCTCCTTGAGGGAGGGGTTGGGGAAGGGGGCTTTGCCTTACGATTTTCACCCATCCATGAAGTGTTCGTAATGCTCGAAACAGTTCCCATACCGTCTGTTCCTCAAGGTAGGTTCCTTCGATGTGAATGCGGTGAATATCGGGTCGAAGGTCAAAGAAATCCTGTTCTGGTAACTCGGTGGAAGTCTGTAGAATAGTATTGAGCTCTGCAATTTGTAGATGAAGTGTAGTAACAGCCTCATGATTTGCAAGAAACTGCATAGCATCCACCCGCTCATGTCCCAAAGGACTGAGGCAGTAGCTGTGCAGCATAGCACGCACTTCGTTGAAACCTATCTTCTCTTCGAGTGTCATTACTTAAGGTTCTTCTCCGGATACATTGTGTTCCACCAAGTCGGGTCGTCCTGCAGCCAACGTGCGAACCAGGCCATAATGCTGTCGTGCCAACGGATGCGCTTGTTGTAGTTCAGGATATGGTGATTCTCGCCATCAACCATGATGAAGGCACACTCTCGGCCTAATAACTTGAGGGCGGTGAACATCTGTATGCTTTCATTGATGGGTACGTTTGTGTCCGCTCCGCCATGCATGAAGAGAATGGGTGTGTGCACCTTGTCGGCGTTGAAGAGCGGCGCATGTCCGCT
>JAGCNQ010000290.1 GCA_017645845.1 Bacteroidaceae bacterium | reverse complement strand
TTATCAGTTATTGAAGCCTCCAAAGCTCAATAAAAAATACCCCCAAACAACAACCTTTAGTGTGGATGGCGGGATAGCTCAGCTGGTTAGAGCGTCGGATTCATAATCCGGAGGTCGTGGGATCGTGACCCACTCCCGCTACAGAAAAGAACTCAATTAGAAGTGAAAAGTGAAGAGTGAAGAATTTGCTGCCGCCCTGAAACTTTTCATTTTTTTTTATTCTCATTTTTAACTCTTAAACTCTTAAACAAATGAACTACGGTGCATTGGCATCTGCTTTGCTACCCGTTGTCCCCGTTGCAGCCAAGACTCAAAAGGGGAACCCGTCTGTCGATAACCGTCAGCAACCCAACGTTATTGTTATTTTGGCCGATGACCTTGGCTATGGAGACTTGGAATGCTTTGGTGCTAAACGAGTGCAGACGCCCAACGTCAATGCGCTGGCACAGAGCGGCATACGCTTTACAAATGTACATGCCATTGCTGCCACCAGTACGCCATCGCGCTATGGCCTTCTCACCGGTGAATACGCTTTCCGTCATCCCAACACCGATATCGCCCGAGGCAATGCCAGTATGATTATTCGCCCTGAACAGTTTACCATTGCCGATGCATTTAAGAATGCAGGCTATGCCACTGCTGCTATAGGCAAATGGCACTTGGGGCTGGGTGATATTGACGGGGAGCAGGACTGGAATGCACAGCTTCCCATGCACCCGGGCGATATAGGCTTCGACTACCATTATATTATGGCAGCAACGGCGGACCGCACGCCTTGCGTCTTCATAGAACAGGGGCATGTGGCCAACTACGATGCCTCTGCCCCCATCTTGGTAAGCTATGAAGAAAACTTTGAGGGTGAGCCGACAGGCAAGGAAAACCCTGAGCTGCTATACAACCTGAAGGCCAGTCATGGGCACAACCAGAGCATCGTCAACGGCATTGGGCGTATTGGATATATGAAAGGTGGCGGGAAAGCCCTTTGGAAGGACGAGAATATTGCCGATAGCATAGCAGCTCATGCCATTGGTTTTATTCAGAAACACCAGCAAGAGCCTTTCTTTATGTACCTGGCCACCAATGACGTGCATGTGCCGCGTTTCCCCCACGACCGTTTCCGCGGCAAGAATCCTATGGGTTTCAGAGGTGATGCCATTGCGCAGTTCGATTGGACAGTTGGGCAGGTTATCAGCGAACTGGAGCGTCTGGGCTTACGTCAGAACACGCTCATCATCCTCAGTAGCGACAATGGTCCTGTGGTGGATGATGGCTATCAGGACCGTTCTGTAGAATTGCTTGGCGACCATCGTCCAGCAGGTCCCTATCGTGCCGGCAAATATAGCACATTTGAGGGTGGCACCATTGTACCTGCCATTGTTTCGTGGCCCAAGAAGGTGCAGGGCGGTCAAGAGTCGGATGCCCTCGTTTCTCAGATTGACTGGTTGGCATCCCTTGGCGCTCTTGTGGGTGCCCGCATCCCGAAGGGAGGAGCCATAGACAGTCAGAATCATCTCAGCACTCTTTTGGGAGAAAACAGGCAAGATCGCCCATACGTGCTGGAGCAGGCTGCCAATCATGCCCTTTCCGTTCGAACAAAAGAGTGGAAGTACATCTCTCCCAGTCAAGGACCGGCTGTTATCTCTGGACCTAATATGGAGAGTGGATATGCCCGTGAGCCCCAGTTGTACAATATGCAACAGCCCTACGAAAAAGAGAATGTAGCCCTTCAGCACCCAGAGGTGGTCTTTAAGCTACAATCCTATATAGAAAAGGAACGCGCGGGCGGGACTACATATAAGTCCCCTATTTCCAAGTAAGGCAGGTTAAAAGCCTATTTCCCATTCATCGCGCCAATGGATGACGGGTTTCCCGTCCTCGAACTCTATTGGAAGCCAAATATAGCGTGCATCGATAGGGTGGCGGGGACGCCATATGTCGGCCATGAAGATATATTTAGAGGTTAGAGGTGAGGGGTCAATGGCTAAGACAAACGTGCTTTGGCCGCCGAAAGTTATTTCTGCTTTAGGACCGCGACAAGGATTTGGATGCTGTGTCCATGGGCCCCAAATGCTGGAAGCCGAGAACATGCGGGCCTCGTTGGGTGCCCAACCCGTGCAACCTGAGGTAATCATCCAATAGGTACCTTCGTGCTTGAAGATGGCAGGCGCTTCGTTATGGCCGGCAGGAGCAATGCGGGTATAGCGGCCTGTGTGGTGCAGATAATCGTCTGTCAGCTCCGCAATATGCAATGTCAGGTTTTCTTCAGACGAGAAGATGTGGTAAGCCTTCCCGTCGTCATCGACAAAGAGTGTCATGTCGCGCGACATCTGACCTGTGCCAAAGTCGCGTTTCACGAAAAGCCCTTGAGCCACAGCCTTGAGCCAGGCGGGAGTCCATTCCTCTTTATAGTTGGCTCCATCGAGTGTGTCGATGACGGCCATCTCCTGTTCCCCGAATTCAATAGGCCACATACCAGCATTGGCGCGCTGTGAATAGAGAAACTTGTATGGCCCCTCGGGACAATCAGCCACTGCCACACCAAAGCGGGCGGCATTGTAGCCGCGGCCCTTCAACTCGAGGTGGAACCACATGCAGAACTTCTTTGTTACCTGATTGTATATCACTTTTGGTCGTTCCAGGATGCACCCCCGTTCGATATCGTGCCCACGCTCGTCTGTAACGCTGAGCGCCACTCCGCAGTTACGCCAGTTGAGCAAGTCTTCTGATGCATAGCACGTCACGCCCACCAAAGCGTTGCTGGTGTGTTCCGCTTTGTGCTCGCCAAACCAAAAGTAGGTGTCGCCATACTTCAGCACACCGCCACCGTGGGCATTGATGTGCTGTCCGTTTTCATCGGGCCATAATTCGCCAGAGCGGATAGCACTGACCTTCTTTTGTTCCTGGCCGCAGACGCCTGTTGGCAGGGTGATAAACACCATCAGCCACAGAGCAATGTTCACTAAAGACTTTGTATGTTTCATTATCTTCGGGTCCAAAGTTACAGATTAATTCCATAACGACAAAGGATTTACCGCGGAAAAGCATGTAAAGGATTTATTTATGTATTTTTGCCGCTCAAATAGCAACAACTCCGCAAGTGAATAGTAAAGACCGCCTGGGAAGACAACGTTGATCTCGAAGTGAAGGAAGATAAAGGTAAAGATAATCTTTGGAATGACACTTGGTGACATTTGCCCCTCGCCTGAGCGAGGTTTTTCTAATTTTTTACTACGATGACGGATATTCTTATATTTTTTTTCGTAACTTTGCAAATGGAACGGGGAACGATGCGCATGGTTTGGATTGTGTGGTTACGCGCGACGAACTCCCGGTTTTCAAGAGATAATAACGACAATCGAAGTAGATACACCTAAAGAAACAGAAAATGAAAAGTGATATGAGAACACGCACTTTCCTTGCCCTCTTTTTCCTGATAACTCTTTCGTCCCTTACTCCTTCCATAGCACAGACACTGACGGTGGATGTGAGCAAGGTTCTTTGCCGAATCTCACCGCTGATTTACGGCGCGGGAGCCGAGGACGTGAACCACGAAATTTATGGTGGCCTTTACGACCAGAAAATTTTCGGTGAGGGCTTTGAGGAGCCTGCACTTACCAACATCAAAGGCTTCAAAGCTTACGATAGCGATTGGAGCGTCCAGTCGGGAATGGCAGTGTTGCAGACCTCCAGTCACGGCAAACTCATCTACCTTGAGAGACGGCTCTCGAGCGGAAGTGTGGAAGTGGAAGTCCGCATGGACGACATCAATTCCATTGCTGGTTTCATAGTTAATGTCACTAGCTCAGGTACGGGTGCGGATGCCTTCAACGGCTACGAAGTGGCGCTCAATGCGCGCAAAGGGAGCTTTGTTCTCGGCAAGCATCAGCAGAACTGGCAGCCCATCTCGGATACGGAAATGAGCTTCAATCCGCTTGGAGACTGGAATAAGTTGCGCGTTGACATCAGTGGGGCGGAGCTTACTATATACCTCAACGACAATAAGATAAAGACTTATGAGGACACGAACAGTCCTTTGCAGTCGGGCTTCATTGGTTTGCGCTCCTATGGGGGCTCGGCAACGTTCCGAAACCTAAAGATAGATGATGCTCCCATCGCTTTTGAAAGTGAAGGGCCAAGCGTTTCGGGCATGTGGACGGCGCTCGACAACGGACAATTCCTGCTTGATGCAAACGAACCTTTTACTGGCAGATTTTCACAGAAGATAAGTGGCGGTCAGGGTACAGGGCTCTACAATATGGGCCTCAATCGTTGGGGTATTAACTTTGTTGAGGGCGAGACACTCAAGGCTTCCTTATACCTCAAAGGAACTGCTGGTGTGCAAATCGCCCTTCAATCAGCAGACGGAAGCAAGGAATATGCACGCACGGAAATCTCTGGCATCACGGATGAATGGCAGCGGTTCGACACGGAATTGACGCTAAACGAGAGCGATGCGAAGGGTCGGTTCGTGCTGGAATTGGCAGAAGAGGGTAGTGTTTGGGTTGACCAAGTGCTGCTCTGCACCAACGCTTATCCTTTCCGTTCCGACATTACGGAAGCCTTCCGTCAAGAGCACCTCACTTTCCTTCGTTATGGCGGCACGATGGTCAATGCCCGAGAGTATATGACCCGAAACATGATAGGCAGTCGGCTCGAACGTCAACCTTATTATGGGCATTGGTACAGGTATGCGACGAACGGCTTCGCCATTCCGGAGTTCGTGGAGTTTGCCAGACTCATCGGCACAGAGCCTACGTTCGCCATTAACATCGAAGACAATCCCGAGGACGTCCTTGCCCTGTTGCAGGAGATAAAGCCTTACGGCTTGAAGTACATCGAGATAGGTAATGAAGAGTATATAGGCTCTTCGGCTCGAAGCGGCTACGAGCATTATGTGGAGCGCTACCTGACGCTCTACAATGCCATTCACGCGGTTTGGCCGGATTTACAGTTTATCAATGCGGCCTGGTGGCGCTCCAACGAGATAGAGACCATGAAGTACGTCTTTGACCAACTCGACGGGAAATGCGACTTCTGGGACTATCACCCCTGGACGGAAACGCCACAACAAGCC
>JAGCNQ010000289.1 GCA_017645845.1 Bacteroidaceae bacterium | reverse complement strand
TACGACTGAAAAGTAAATAGTTGTGCAAAGATATAAAAAATAATTCTTAACTCTTATATCTTAACTTCTAAATTTCAAGAAAAGTCGTATATTTGTATTCCCGCGCTGCTGCCATAAACATCAGACTAGAGGAATGATACGCGTCCTGATACTATAATATAATAATGTATATACTACTCCCTTGTGGCCATCTGCCTCTGCTTCAAAGCCTTCATCACCCACAGCGCCTGGATAAGGCTAATCCTCCCTCTAAGGTTAATGATTAATGTTCAATGATTAAGAACGCCTCCAAGTGGTCATCGACATAATGGGCAATGATGTCGGTGACCTCTTCCTCCATCTCGATAAATGCATCGTCCAGCTCGTCGAACTCAGGGTACTGCTCAAAAAGTGCCATGAACTCTTCGTCGCTGCACTCAGTCTGGAGCTCATCGGCATATTGCTCGAAGAGTTTGCGGCCTTTGTAGATGAGTTTACTGAAGTCGTGCGCACCCCAGAGGCGCATTGCCTTGGCAAAGGGATTAAGGAAAATGAAAGGACCGTAGCCGTTGTGTATGAGTTGGATAAAGCCACCGTCCATTACCTCTTCGCGCAGGATGAAATATGCCAGCAGGGTCGTCTGTTCGCCGTTAAGTTGGGGGAGAGTTTCGGCATTCACCTCCCCGCCGACAGCCTCCAGAATACAATCGTGCACAAGTGTCAGAAAAGCATCCGTACCCTGGCTCGCAGCCTCTTTCAATTGTGTTTCCTTTACAATGACATCCATATTCTCAGTCTTTAACGCGACAAAGGTACGATTATGCAATCACAATTCAAAATTAAAACGGGTAATTCTTACCTCTTAACCCTTAATTATGAATATGAATTGTGAATTGTGAATTTTTCGTCGTACCTTTGTAGGCCGAAACGCTATTTGAGATGGAAAGACAAAGCCAAATCTATTGGGTGACTTTATGGGGCGGGGCGATGAATGCGCTACTGCTGCTCTTCAAGTTCGTAGCGGGCATCATGGGACACAGTGCCGCAATGGTAGCCGATGCCGTCCATTCACTCTCGGACTTTGTGACAGATGTCATTGTACTCGTCTTCGTCCACATCAGCGGCAAGCCCAAAGACAAATCGCACGACTACGGGCACGGCAAATACGAGACACTGGCGATGACCATCATCGGATTGGCGTTGCTTGTCGTGGCAATAGGCATCGTCTATGAGGGTCTGATGAAGATAACGGCCTGGGCAGGTGGAGAACAATTGGAGACTCCGGGCATGCTGGCACTTTGGGCAGCTCTGTTGTCTATCGTGATGAAGGAAGCCATCTTCCGCTACACGATAACAAAGGCCCGACAACTGAACTCACAAGCTGTTGAGGCCAATGCCTGGCATCATCGCAGCGACGCGCTCTCTTCCGTCGGCACAGCACTTGGCATCGGCGGAGCTATCTTCCTAGGACAGCGGTGGGCGGTGCTCGACCCTCTGGCCTCGGTCATCGTAGGCATGTTCATCGTGAAAGTGTCCATCGACCTGCTGCGGAATGGCTTCGGCGACCTGATGGAGCAGTCACTCCCCGACGAAGTGGAGCAGGAGATATTGCAGCTTGCGGCCTCAGTACCAGATGTTGTGGAGCCTCACGACCTACACACTCGCCGCATTGGCAACCACTATGCCATCGAGTTGCACATCCTCATGGACGGCGACATTCCCTTACGCGAAGCACACGACAGAGCCTCGGAAATAGAAGAGCTGCTGAGGCAACACTATGGGGAAGAGACCCACGTGTCAGTGCACGTGGAACCTATTCCTCTATCCACTTAACCCATTTCTTTTCTTTGTCGTATCCCGAAGCAACCATCGTCTCGATGAACTGGAGTCCGCGTACGCCGTCATAGACGTTGGGGAAATCCAGATATTCGGGTCGGGTAGTCTCTCCTGCAGCTTTGGCACGAATTGTCCCTGCGAAGTTGCGGTAGATGTTTGCGAAGGCCTCGATGTAGCCTTCGGGATGTCCGCCTGGGGTTCGTGTATTCCATTTAGCCAGTTCGCCCATATACCCGTTGCCCGTGCGGATAATCTCTGCGGGTCGGTCGCCCCATCGTGCTATCATCGTGTTGGGTTCCATCTGATGCCATTCGAAGCAACCCTTCTCGCCATAAATGCGGATGACAATCCGATTCTCCTCGCCCGTGGCAATCTGAGTGGCATGAAGCACGCCGCGCAAACCATTTGTATAATGCAGAAAAGCTGCAGCATCGTCATCGACAGGTCGTCCCTCGACGAAAGTGTTGAGTTCGGCACATAGCTCTGTCACCTTCTCGCCGGTGATGTATTCTGAGAGATGCCAGGCATGAGTGCCGATGTCGCCCACACAGCCTCCCTTGCCCGTCTGACTGGGGTCGGTTCGCCAACCTGCATTGTTGCCGCCCTCCAACTCGATGCGCTTCGAGAGCCATCCTTGAGTATATTCCACATAGACACGGCGCAGTTGGCCAAGCTGCCCCTCTGCAATGCGGGTTTTCATCTCCTTGACGGCCGGATAGGCGGAGTAAGTATGCGTCAGGGCCAATGTGAGGCCTGTCTTCTTCACCTTCTCCTGTAGCTTCAGAGCCTCCTCCAGAGAGAATGTCATCGGCTTGTCCAGTACAACGTCGAATCCCAAGTCGAGTGCCAGAGCGGCTTGTTCGTAGTGAACCTTGTTGGGCGTGACTATGGCAACGAAGTCCATGCGCTCTCCCTTGGGCAGGGCAGCTTCTTTTTCCAGCATCTCCTTGTAGTCACGATAGATGCGTTCCTCGGGGACGTGCCAGGCCTGTCCTGTGGTCAGGGACGTCTGATAATTACGGCTGAAGCATCCGCAAACAAGTTCGATATCATTCTCCATCAATGCTGCACGCAGATGGATGGGACCTATCATGGCGTTCCCTCCTCCGCCAATCATACCCATTCTTAGTTTCCTTTCTTTCATAGTGATATGTTTTGTGTTTGTAGTCTGTAGTTGTAGTCTTATCTGTAGTCTTTGTTAGGATTTAATTGCGGCATCGAATTTGATGTCAGAGGGTTTGAAATCTATCTTGCGGACGAATTCGCAAGCCTCTCGGGCACCGTATTCTCGGTCCATTCCCGAATCCTCCCACTCTACGGAAAGAGGACCTTCGTAGTTGTAGGCATTCAGTACGCGGATAATCTCTTCGAAGTTGACATCCCCGTGACCTAAGGACCTGAAATTCCAACCTCGGCGCATATCACCAAAGTCGATGTGCGAGCAGAGGATGCCGTTGCGACCGTTCAGAGTCACAGCACAATCCTTCATGTGCACATGATAAACGCGGTCGATGAAGTCCTCTAGGAACAAGTGAGGCGAGACTCCTTGCCATTGAAGATGACTCGGATCGAAGTTCAGACCAAATTCGGGCCAGTCCTTGAACTTTTCCAACAGGCGTTTTGTGGTATAATAGTCGAAAGCTATCTCGGCAGGATGAACCTCGAGGCAATACTTGATTCCATTCTCGCGGAAGACCTCCAGAATGGGACGCCACAGGTCATATATCTCCTGGAATCCACGTTCTATCATCTCTTCGGTGGTTTGAGGGAACGAATACATGTATTTCCAGATGGGCGACCCTACGAACCCCGTCACACAATAGGCGCCCAGCTTGCGGGCAGCGATGGCCGATGCCTTCATCGTCTGGATAGCCCAGGCCCTTATGCCGTCTGGGTTGTCGGCCAATTCTGCAGGAACAAAGTTGTTTAGGCGCGGATCGTTGTAGTCTCCCACACATTGGCTGGGCACATGAGCACACAGCGCTTTTACCATAAGCCCGTGCTTCTTGAAAATGGCCTTTATTTCCTCTACATAAGCATCGTCTTTAGCCGCACGTATAGGATTCAGGTGATTGCCCCAAATGGCAAGTTCGATGCCGTCGTACCCCATTTCTGCGGTCTTACCGCACAGGGTGTCCAAATCCATGTCTGCCCATTGACAGCTCATAAGTGTTACTAGTCTGGCTTTTCTCATAATTCGATGATGTATTATTAGGTTGATGTTTTTTCAGGTAAGAGCGATGTTTCTGTCACTTTATTCCCGTTTTCTAGTGCAAATATACAATTAAGTGAGCGATATTCAAAGAAGAGCTCGTTTTTTCCCTCTCACTTAACAGAATTATTAGTATCTTTGCATGCAAAAATGCGTGAAACGCGCGTAGCTCGTCAAAAACTATAATAAAACATGAGCCATTTGAGACATTTGTTTTTGGTAAGCATCTTTTTGCTGCCCGTTTTGGGACAGGCCGAGGAATGGAAAGGAAAATTCCTGACATTGGAGCATCATCAGAGCCGGCCCAACACATGGATGCTTTGGCGCAAAAAGGCAAACGTCGAGAAAGTGCCGGCTTCGGTAAAGGCAAAGATAGCGACAGACTCGAAGTATTGGCTCTATATAAACGAGCAGTTGGTTGTCTTCGAGGGCGGACTGAAACGTGGTCCGGCTCCCAACAGCAGTTATTATGACGAGGTGGAAATCGCTCCCTATCTGAAGTCTGGCGAGAACCTGATAGCTGTGCTGACCTGGTACTTCGGGTTGAATGGTTTCAGTCATGTAAACAGCGGAACGGCAGGTTTGCTGTTCGATGCCCGGGCGGAGGGGGTGGACATCTGTTCCGACAAATCGTGGCGAGGCGCTGTTTATGGTGCTTATGGTGAGACAGACGAGCCCAAACCCAATTATCGCATCTCGGAGAGCAATATCCGGTTTGATGCACGGAGGGAGGAACAGGGATGGTACAAAAATAGCTACACATACAACTTAGAGGAAGTGCTGCCTGTCGATGTAGAAAACTGCACGTTGGGAAAACTGGTGAAGAGACCCATTCCCCAATGGAAAGACCTTGGGCTTCGGGATTACGTGAATACGGAGCGACGTGGTGACACCCTGGTGTGTCGTCTGCCCTACAACTGTCAGTGCACGCCCTATATGCGGCTTAAATCGTCCAAGGAGGGCCAGCTCATCAAGATTCAGACAGACGTCCACATGATAGGCGGCTCGGCCACTCCCAGATGCGAGTACATTACCCGCAAAGGTGAACAAGAATACGAGAACTTTGGATGGTTCAATGGTCACGAGGTGTGGTACATCCTGCCCGAGGGTGTGGAGATGAAAGAGGTGAAATTCCGCGAGACGGGTTATGGATGCGACTTCGTGGAACCCTTCCAATGCAACGACCCATTCTTCAATGAATTGTGGATTCGTGCCCAGCGCACTCTCTACATCACGATGAGGGACAACTTCATGGACTGTCCCGATCGCGAGCGAGGACAGTGGTGGGGCGATGCTGTGAACGAGTTGGGCGAGGCTTATTACTCTTTGAGCCCCGAAGGCGCACAGATGGGCTTCAAGGGGCTGAACGAACTTTTCAACTGGCAGCGTGCAGATGGTGTCATGTACTCACCTGTTCCAGCAGGAAACTGGAACAAGGAACTACCCTCCCAGATTCTGGCTACTTGCGGATGGTACGGCATCTATACCCAATGTTTCTATGGCAATGATTTCTCGGTTGCTAAGACCCAT
>JAGCNQ010000288.1 GCA_017645845.1 Bacteroidaceae bacterium | reverse complement strand
TATATTATATAAGATGAGTAAAGTTGTACTGTTTTCGAATATCAAGGGGGGCGTTGGTAAGACCACGTTGTGCGCCCATTTTTCTGAGTACCTGAACGAAAAGGGCATGTCAGTGAGTACTGCGGATGCAGATATCCAGGCATCGTTGACCAGACATCGTGAGCGCGAGATAGAAGCAGACCCGGAACATGCTGTATCATGGGAGATCGTAAAGCTCAATACGCTTGATGCCGGTAAGTTGAAAGCCGACATGAAGAAGCTCCGTCAAAAAGACGGCATCGTGGTGATTGACTGTCCGGGTAATCTCAACGACAACAACCTCGCCATCATCTACTCACAGGCCGACCTTATCGTGGTTCCGATGGCCTACGATGTTGACACCATCGACGCGACGGGCATCTTTGTTTCCGTCATCGGCAAGATGACATCTGCCCGTCTGGTGTTCCTGCCCAACCGCATCAACACTACGGAAGGCAAGGCGCATGAGAAGGAGATGCGCGAAGAGACCATTTCCATTCTTGGCAAACTCGGTGCTGTCACTCCGAGAATCAAGCAGAGCGTGGTCATCAAGCGATACTCCACCCTCTATCCGCTCGATAAATTCCAGTACGCTGCCGTTGAGTATGCTTTCAACCGAATCATAGAAGAAATCAATAAGTAGTAAGAGTTATGGCAAAGAAAGAGAATAAACCAGTTAACCCATTCTTCTCAAAGAGTGGTGGGGACATCAGTCTGGCAGAAAGTGTAATGTCGGTTGTCGCTGATAGTCCGGCACACGCAGAGCCTCTTGAGGGCACTGTGAATAGCGGGAACGAAGGAAACTACAACAAGACCAGGGAGTGGAAGAAGTTCATGACCCTGCTCGACGACTATACAGGCGTAAAGGGACAAGGTGCAGCCGTCTGGATTCCCACCGAGGTGAAGAAGCAGATAGAACTCATCCGCGCCAATGCAAAGGCGAACATCCCCATCCGTGCCATTGCCGCAGCGATGATTATGGCCTTTATAGCCGAGCACCGCAGGGAGTTGCAGGGGCTATAGCCTTTCAGCCCCGTTATATACTTATATTATACGATTATATAATACAATTATTGAACATGATTGATAAGAAATACATTGATTTGATCCTCGACACGGTGGACCTTCAGGAGGTGGTCTCAGACTATGGGATTGCGTTGAAGGTGAAAGGTCATCGTGCCTGGGGATGCTGTCCATTCCACAACGAGAAGACCGCTTCGTTCTGCGTCGATACCGCCAAGAACCTCTGGTTCTGCCACGGTGCCTGCCATGAAGGCGGCAACGTAATTACCTTTGTCATGAAGATGGAGAACCTGCCCTTTCCCCTTGCCGTCAAGAAGCTGCTGAAGGAAAAGAAGAACATCTCGCTGACTGACAATGAACTTCAGTCCACGCCGGAAGAAGAGGAAAAATACAAGAAGAAGGAGTCCATGCGCATCATCAACGCGAAGTTGTGCGCTTTCTTCTTCGACGAGATTCAGAAGGAAACTCCCGCCGCCAAGTTGGCGATGGAATACATGCTTGGCCGCTGGAATGAGGAATACTGCCATGAGCAGCAGATAGGCTTTGCTCCTGACGACTGGACATCGGTGGTCGATTTCGCAACCAAGGCAGGACTGAGTCTTGACCTGATGCAGGAGATGGGCATCCTGAAGATGAGCGAGAAGACCGACAAGCTGTACTGCGTCTATAAGAACCGCCTCATGATTCCCATCCGCGACCGCTATTCCAATATCGAGGGTTTCACGGCAAGAGCTTTGGATGACAAGGCAGAGCGCAAGTACATCAACTCGTCCGACAGCATTCTCTACAACAAGTCTGAGTCCATCTTTGGCATTGATGCAGCCGTCAAAGCCGCACGACAGGAAGAAAAGCTCTATCTGGTGGAGGGTGGCCCCGATGTGGTCAAGCTCCAGTCTCTCGGCATTCATAATACGATAGCCTCGTTAGGTGCAGGATGGACGAAGGAACAGTTCCAGATGCTGAAGGACTACCGCTTGAAGAGTTGTACGCTCTGCTTCATTCCCGATTCTGACCTACCGAAAGAAGGCGAGACCTTGGGCGCAGGATTCAAGAACGTGTTGAGAAACGGTGCCATCGCCATACAGCAGGGCTTTACGGTCAGCGTGAAGGAGATTCCCAACGACATTCATGCAGAACACGCGAAGAAACTCGACCCGGATGAGTTCATCAACGACAGATCTGACCTCTCAGGACTACAGGAAAAGGAGTTCATCGTCTGGTTCTTCTCCAAGAAACTGAATAAGGAGGGTACGACAGAAGAGAAACAGAAGGTGGTGGAGGAAGTCTGCGACTTGCTCCTTCATATCAAGAATGAGGATGTGAAGGAACAGTACATCACCCAACTCTCCAAGATTGACGGCTCCAAGGCCTTGTGGCATCAGGCTCTCAATTCCGCCAAGGTTCGTGAGCAGCAGCGTCGTTCCGAGAAGAACAAGGAAAGCGGTATCGACATGCTCCGCTCCTTTGGCTTCACGGTGCAGCATGGTTGCTACTATGGCTGTGACAAGCATGGCGACGAGGTGCAGCTGTCAAACTTCACCTTGAAACCGTTGTACCATATCAAAGATGACATTCAGCCTGTGCGACTGTTTGAAATCAACAATACAGACCCGTCAACTCCCCCTGAAATAATAGAGTTGGATATGGAAGCGATAACCTCGGCAAAGACATTCAGAAAGAAGCTGCTGGGTATCGGCAATTACACTTGGCTGGCTGGCGAGGAAGCCTTGATCCAACTGCAGAGATACCTGGCACAGGTGACGGAGACAGCGGTTGAAATCAAGCAACTGGGCTGGCAGAAACAGGGCTTCTACTGCTTTTGTAATGGTGCATACGAGGATG
>JAGCNQ010000002.1 GCA_017645845.1 Bacteroidaceae bacterium | reverse complement strand
GTCACCAGTATAGGTGAATGTCGTCGGAACAGGATATATAGTTTTTTTGATGTTGTAGATCATGTTGGCGGCTAATGCGGTGGAACCACCGAACGGTATAGCCGCCTTGCTTCCTAACTGTACCGAGGCATTCGACATGGTGGTGCCAACAGGGAATACGGCCACGAACTTGGCAACGATATCCGAACCCGATGTAGCTGTGGTGACAGTACCTGTACGTGCTGATGCACTACCGTTGTTGATATCAATGGAGAGCAGGTCGCCTGTTGACGTTCCGTCGAGAATCGTCACGGTGAAGTTGAGGAAAGCCGATTGCTGGTCCAACGTAAAGTTCTTGGCACCATAGGTAGAAGTGGCCTTGAAATAGCTGTACTTCTGCACAGCCTCAGCAAGTGTCGAGGCAATAGCCGTCGTGGGATATGTGGCGGCTTCATACGTCAGCGTGCTCATGGCATTATTCGTACTAACCAGCACGGCCTTCAGTGGCAGGGTAGCATCGGGCGTTCCTGTGCCATTATAGGTTAAATCACCTTCGAAGGTAGCACTGCCCGTTCCTGCCCCTTCGGTCAGTGTCAGGTCACCGCTGATACCAGTGCCGGTGATGCGCAACACATCGCCCGTCTCGAAGATGTATTGTTTACTTCCGCCAGTGGTAAGCGTGGCACGCGTATTACTGCCGTCACTTACCGTGGCACTATAATGGATAACAGAACCCTTGGGCTCAGTCGACTCGCCCGAAGTTACATCATCTTTGCTACACGAAGTATTCAGCAACAGAGAGATGATTGCAAATAATAATATAGGTATATGTCTTTTCATCTTTTTCTATTTTTAATCCATATCATCCTCATCAGGATTACTACCAAATCCGCCACTCCCACTGCTACCGGCCAGTAGTTTGTGGGATGAATTGATTTCTACCACAACCATTGTCGGTCGTTGATAACATTTCTTCGTTTTTCTAATCATCTTGTACTGTATTTTTTTTTTGCTTGCAAATGTATCAAGAAATTTAAAAAAAGATGTTCTCGTGGCGCACAATTTTGTTCTCGTGGCGCACAAGCAACATTTTTTACGCAAAATCTGCATTTCATTGGATTTTTTTGTAACTTTGCCCCATAAATGCAATGAATATGAAAAAACTTATCTTCATCTTTGCAGCGCTGATGGCGCTGGGCGCTTGTCAGGAAAAGAACCAGTCAACAACTGCTATGCCATCGGATGCCGACAGCATCTACACCTATCAGTATATCAAGATGCACTTCGTGAAGGAGCCGGAACGCTGCCTGGGACTCATCGACACTGCCGAGATGAAGGGTACGATGACCGTCGATAGCTGTAACATGATGCGCGGCTATGTGTACAACACGGGGTTGCACGATCGTAAACAGGGCAGACACTACATGCGGCTGGTGCTGGACCGCGAAGGAATTGACAAGACGAGTGACGTCTACCTGTCGACACTCGACGGCTACACCACGATCTGTATGTCGGAGGGAAAGAGCGAAGAGACGCTGAATGCAGCACTGGAGGGCATCGAACTGGCCCGCCAGCTCGGCTTTAAGCGACAGGTGGCATCCTTCTACGCCACAGCAGGCTCGGCTATGGAGTTGCAGCGTCCTGGTTCGGGCGAGGCGTATTTGAGGAAAGCTATCAACATCATTAAGAGCCTGGATGATGCTGGTGCCCAGCCCAAGGCGTCGTACTATATGAGTCTGCTGGCCCAAAGGCTTGGCGAAAATAAAAAATATGCAGAAGGGGCACAGGTGTGCCGCGAGCGACTGGCCTTTATTGACGAGATGGAGCAGAAGGGTATCAAGAAGCCAGCAGGCTACTACGAGAAACAGCGGGGCGGTGCCTACTGCGTGCTGGCCTGCTGCGAGGCGGAACTGGGAAACATGGACGAGGCGCGACGTGCTGCCGAGAACTACGAGAAGACGGCATACGCCATGACACCCACAGGACAGTTCAACATTCTGCCTTACTACGTCAAGACGGGCAACAAGGCGCGTGTAGAGCAACTCAGCGAGCGACGGGAGGACTTCATGAGGCAACAAGGTGACACCATCAGCATGCTTTATCGCACGTTGTTCATCAATAAGGCCAATCTATATAAGGCATTAGGTGACTATCGTCAAGCCTTCGAGGCCACCACGCGGGCCTCTATCATCCAGGACAGCATCACGGCCCGTGAGCGCGATAGCAAGGCTGAAGAGTATGAGGTGAAGTTCAAGACACAAGAGGCCGAGATGGCTCTGAAGGAGAAAGAAACCACAGAGCGTATACACCTTATTATTATCATATCGCTTGCCGCTATCCTGCTGCTGGGCGCACTCGCCTTGTGGCGCATCATCTTGGACAGACGCCAGCTGAACAAACGCAACCGTGACCTGTACGACACTATACAACAAATGCAGGAGAAGGAGAATGAGGCTGAAAAAACGCTGGAAGAGACGCCTATGACAGCACTATCGGGCAACCAACAGCTGTATCAGCGCATTGTGAGCACCATGAAGGAGCAGAAGCCTTATACCAACAGCAACTTGAACCGCGACAACCTGGCACAGATGCTGGGCACCAACTACAATCTGGTGGCCGATGCCATCCGCGAATGTGCTAACGGGCAGTCGATTGGCGACTTCATAGATGAGTGGCGACTGCGCCACGCCGCAAAACTGCTGGCTGAAACAGAAGACTCAATAGGTCTGGTTATGTCTGCCAGCGGATTTGTCAGCCGCAGCCACTTCAACACGCTGTTCCGCAAACGCTACAAACTGACACCTACTGAATATAGGAAGATTTCGAAAGGCTGACGCAGTGCATCGTCATCGAAGGATGTCGGCAGGACGCTCGGCAAACGTG
>JAGCNQ010000287.1 GCA_017645845.1 Bacteroidaceae bacterium | reverse complement strand
CCTCTTCGACCTCGGCGTGAGCAAGAAGGAAGAGCCTTTCAAGAAGCTCGTCAACCAAGGCATGATACAGGGACGCTCCAACTTCGTCTATCGTATCAAGGAGACCAACACCTTCGTTTCCCTCGGTCTGAAGGACCAGTATGACGTAACGCCTATTCATGTGGATGTCAACATCGTCAAGAATGATGTCCTTGACCTTGAAGCTTTCAAGGCATGGAGTCCGGAGTACGCCACCGCTGATTTCATCCTCGAAGACGGAAAATATATTTGCGGATGGGCTATCGAGAAGATGTCGAAGTCGATGTATAATGTCGTTAATCCTGACATGATAGTCGAGAACTACGGAGCAGACACACTGCGTCTATACGAGATGTTCCTTGGACCGGTCGAGCAGTCGAAGCCCTGGGATACCAATGGTATTGATGGCTGTTTCCGCTTCCTCAAGAAGTTCTGGGCTATGGCTCAAAACATTCTGAATAATCAGAGTACTCAGAATGAGCCGACCGCTGATGAACTAAAAGCCCTGCACAAGCTCATCAAGAAAGTGACGGCTGACATCGAGGCGTTCTCTTACAATACCAGCATCTCAGCATTTATGGTGGCTGTCAACGAACTAAGTCAGCTGAAATGTTCGAACCGTGCTATCCTTGAACCGATGGTCATCCTCATCGCTCCTTTTGCTCCCCATATTGCAGAAGAACTTTGGGAAGCAATGGGCAACAATGGAAGTGTTTGTGATGCACAGTGGCCGCAGTACGAAGAGAAGTATCTTGTGGAAACAAGCGTCAAACTCGGCGTGCAGTTCAACGGTAAAGTTCGCTTCGACATGCTTTTCCCTGCCGATGCTACTCCCGAGCAGATGATAGAGCTTGCCACCAATGCGCCCGAGGCACAGAAGCATTTGGAAGGGATGCAGATTGTCAAGACTATTGCCATCCCCAAGCGTATCGTCAACATCGTAGTTAAGCCGAAGGTGGATTAGAGATTAGGGAATAGAGATTAACTATGAACTTTGGACTGAAGAAAGGACGCATCTGGGAGTTCCTGAAGGACTTCTTTGCCATCAACCTGGGCATGGCCACCTATGCTTTGGGTTGGGCTGCCTTTTTGTTGCCCTATCATATCACGACAGGCGGTATGACGGGTATGTTCGCCATCCTTTATTATTTGACAAAGTTCCCCATATCGGCTGCCGTACTTATCTCGAACGCCATCCTGCTCATCATCGCTTTTAAGCCGCTGGGCTGGAAGTTCGTAGGTAAGTCGGCATACGCAGCCGTAGCACTCTCTTTCTTCCTTGAGATGGGGCAGCAGATGATGACAGATGATGCTGGTAATTTGGTGCAGATTCTAGGCGAGGGCCAAGACTCTATGGCTTGTGTCCTGGGTGCCATACTGAACGGTTTGGGTATAGGTATTGTATTCCTTTCTGGTGGAAGCACAGGTGGGTGGGATATCATAGCAGCGTTGGTGAATAAGTATCGCAACATCTCTTTTGGTCGCGCCTTGCTGATTCTCGACTTCTTGGTCATTGCTTCCTGCTGGCCTATCTTTCACGATGTGCGAATGGTGGTGTTTGGCTACATTACTCTCGTCGTCTATACCTATGCGCTGGATATGCTTATCAATAGTGCCCGGCAGGATATTCAGTTCATCATTTTCACCACTAAGCCCAACGAAATCAGCCAACGCATTATCTCCGAAACTAGCCATAGCGTGACTTCTATGAATGGCGAGGGCTTCTATAGCCATCAGGAGATTAAAGTCCTGATTACCATTGTACATAAGCGCGAAGCTGTTACAATCCTGCGCTTGATTCAAGAGACAGACCCTGGAGCTTTCGTTTCGCAAAGCCGGGCCGAAGGTGTCTATGGCAACGGATTCAAAACAATTAGGGCATGAACAAAAGCCTGGTAAAAAATATTATAGGTCCTTCCCCATGGCAACTGTTGCGTGACTACCTGCAGATGCTACTCGGTACAATCATCTATACGATTGGCTATACAACCTTCCTGCTACCATATAAGATAGTCAGCGGTGGTGTATCAGGTATCTCCACCATTTTCTTTTATATGACAGGTTTCCCAGCAGGCAACACCTATTTCATCATCAACGTTGTCCTGTTGCTGATAGCTATGCGCATACTTGGCTGGCGCTATCTGGTACGAACGGTCATCGTAACCTTGCTTATCTCCGCCGCTATCGGTATCATGCAGACACACCTCACCGAAATAGCATCGGACGGCACACCGACACTTATGCACATCTTAGGCGAACAGAAGTTCATGGCCTGCGTCATAGGTGCCTTCTTTGAAGGTCTCGGTTTGGCCATCATCTTTTTGGCAGGAGGCAGTACGGGCGGCACAGACATTATAGCCAGTTCCATTAACAAGTATTGGAATATTTCGCTTGGCCGACTGCTCTTGATGTGTGACATCATCATCATTGGATTTAGCTATCTCATCGAGCAAAATATCGAAACTGTAGTCGTAGGTTATCTAGCAATGTTCATCAGCACCAATTTCCTTGACTATGTTATCAATTCCGCACGCCAAAGTGTACAGTTCATTATCATTAGCGAACATTATGAGGAAATCGCAGAGGAAGTGAACACTAGGCTTGAACGTGGTGTGACCGTCCTCTCGGGCGAAGGGTTCTACAGTAAAGAGAAACGAGAAGTACTGCTCATTTTGGCTAAAAGATATGAGAGCCGGAACATCTTCCAACTCATCAAACGCATTGATCCGCGAGCATTTGTATCCATGAGTAACGTGGAGGGTGTTTTCGGAGAAGGCTTTGACCCAATAAAGAAGTAAACATGGATAAGCCGCGGGAAATTATCATGGCCACTAATAATGCCCATAAACTGGAGGAAGTCCGGCAAATATTGGGTGGTGCCTTTACGGTAAAAGGCCTGAATGATATAGGTTGTACAGAGGACATTCCTGAAACAGCCGACACGCTTGAAGGCAATGCGTTGCAGAAGGCTCTCTATGTCCATGAACACTATGGTGTGAATTGCTTTGCCGACGATACAGGTCTGGAAGTGGATGCTCTCGGAGGTGCCCCAGGTGTCTATACGGCACGCTTTGGCTCTATAAATGGTTACGGCGAGAGCCATGATGCCAACGCCAACATACAATGTTTGCTCGACAAACTTGAAGAGGCAGAGACACGGACAGCCCGCTTCCGTACTGTTATTGCCCTCGTTCAGGATGACAAGGAAATGCTCTTCGAGGGCATCGTGGAGGGCGAGATTCTGCTGCAGCCTGTCGGTGAAGGCGGTTTTGGCTATGACCCTGTATTTGCTCCCGTTGAGGCCAATGGTCTGGCTTTTGCCCAAATGAGTGCCGAAGCCAAGAATTCCATCAGTCATCGCGGCCGCGCAATAAAGAAACTTGCAGAATATCTCTGCCATAAACAATAAATAATAAACAATAAACGTTTTCTTAAAAGGAAGACTCTACTCGTTAATTCGTTTAATTCATATATTTCCCATGATAAGGAAACTCCTCTCCCTGACATTGCTCCTTTTCGTGCTTTGCCTTACTTCCGCCGCCCAACAACTGGGTACGTGGCGCATGTACTTGAGTTACCAAATCGCTACCAAAAGCGTGGTCAGCGGCAGTACCATATATTCGCTGATGAACGGCAACCTGCTTTCTTACGACACAGAAGATGGCGAAGTGCAAACATACGACCATTTGGGAGTACTGAGCGACGGAAAAATTGCATACATTGCATATAGTAAAGAAGCCGACAAGTTGCTCATTGTGTATAGCAATAGCAACATTGACCTGCTTGACAAGGATGGCAATGTCCAAAATCTGTCGGCTTTGAAGGATAAACGCATTCTGGGAAAAGAAGTTTCCTGCGTCTGCATCAATGGTTCGATGGCATACCTAGCCACGGGGTTTGGTTTTGTGGAGGTTGACATGAAGGAAGGTGTCTTCCGTAACACATATAAACTGAGTTATACTATCACAAGTATTGCTGCATCCGATGAGGCTGTATTCCTCGGTACAACGGAAGGCATCTGGTATTGTATGAAGGCCGACAATATGCAGATAGAAGGAAACTGGAAAAAGCAACTTGATTGGACGGATATCACAAACATGTGCTTCTTCCAGGGTAAATTGATGGCCATGAACACTCAGGCGCTCTTTGTCTTGGATCCTTATTCTAGTGTCAATTCTACTTACTCAAAAGGCAAATATACCTTCCTGAAGAATACAGGTAACCAACTGATATGGGGCAATAACAAACAGATTGGTATTACCTCGGATGTGACTTCAAGTGCTACCATTATTACTATTGCGAACAAATGGACGGATATCTCCAATACTGGTAACACATATTGGATGAGTGAACAGGAGCAAGGCCTACGCGGCTATAGGATAGACGGCAATACCTTTGTACCAACTGGAGAAGTCATCCAACCTAGTAGCCCTATTCGAGATCTCGGCTACATGGTCAATTGGGTAGGCGATCGTTTGCTGGTGGCTGGCGGTATCAACACGGTGGGCAGCTACAACAATCCTGCCACTTCTATGTACTATGAGAACGGAGAATGGACAAACTTCACTGAGATGGAGATTCCGGCTGAGTATCCTAGCTTCAAGCTTATTAATACGACTGACCTCGTGCAAGACCCGTTGGACGACACTCATCATTTTGCCAGCCTCTATCGTGGTGGTCTTTGTGAGTACAGAAACGCCAAGTTCATCAAACATTATAATCATGAAAACTCACCATTGCACAGCATCATGGAGACTAGTTCTCGGTATTATAACTACATGATGTGTTCCGCTCTGAGCTATGATGCTGATGGAAACCTGTGGATGGCTTCGTCAATGCGAGATAGTGTGCTGCACGTCCTAAAGCCAGACGGCAAATGGTATAATCCATATTATGAAGAGTTGAATGGTGTCTCGCTGGTAGATAAAATACTGCATCATAGCAGTGGCATCAAGTTGATTACCAGCCGACGCATTGAGAAGCGCGGTATCTTCTGCCTTGACACAAAGGGAACGGAACGTACCACTGACGACAAGACCATAATGCATCAGACTATCGTCAATCAGGATGGAACAATCTATCTGCCTGACCAGTTCTTCTGTCTCTACGAGGATTTAGAAGGTATGGTTTGGGTCGGCACATCTTCTGGATTATTTGTTATCGAAGATGTTTCCGGAATCTTCGATCCCAACTTCCAGTTTACTCAGGTTAAGGTAAACCGCAACGATGGTAGCGGGCTGGCCGATTATCTGCTCAACGATGTCTCCATCGCTTGCATCACTTCCGATGCTGCCAACCGAAAATGGATTGGTACACAGAACAGCGGTGCTTACCTCATCAGCGCTGACGGGCAGGAGATGATACACCACTTCACGGCGGAGGACTCTCCTTTGCTGAGTGACAACGTGCAGAGTATTGCCGTCCATCCGGAGACAGGAGAGGTAGTCTTCGGTACAGACAAGGGATTGTGTAGTTTCATCAGCGATGCTACAGCTCCAGAGGAGGAATTGAAGAAGAGCAATGTTGTTGTCTTCCCCAATCCTGTCACACCCGATTATAATGGCCCCATTACCATCCGCGGACTGGTAGCGGATACTGAAGTGAAGATTATCTCCACAGGCGGTCAGCTTGTATGGAACGGAACCTCCATGGGCGGAACCTGTGCTTGGGATGGTTTGGCCAATAACGGCCGTCGTGTTTCCAGCGGTATCTACCACGTCGTGGCCAACACACCGGATGGCGGTAAGGCCATCGTGACACGCATCGTTATTGTCAGATAGTTCCGGGAAGCAGAACTACAGCTGCATCTTTTCGATCTTCATCTCGCCGCAGCGCTCGATGGTGCCGACGCACTCCGTGAACTCGGGTGTTGCTGCATGTTTGGCAAGAGCTTCCTCGCTCTCCCATGTCTCACAAATCATGAAGATGTCCTTGCGTGTTGCACTCTCAAAAACATCATAGGCAATCATGCCTTCGTGCTTCTGCGTCTTGGCAGTAAGCAGGATAGCTGCCTCCAGGGCTTCATTGTACTTGCCCTTCTTGGCTTGGAAGAAACAGTTCAGTCGTAACATAAGGTCATTTACAATTTAAAGATTTACTATTCAGTAATTTCATTATTTCTTGTGCTGCCCTTCTTGGGGCACCTGGCTCTCCTAAGATATTCGTCATGCGGTTGTAGCCCTGCAATTGTGTCTCTCTAGCAGAACCGCCAGGAAGGATTGTAGCCAGGTGGCGACGCACATTCTCCGGCGTCATTTGTTCAGCAACGAGTTCGGGAACAACCTCCTCTCCTGCCACAAGGTTGACGAGCGAGATGTAGGGTATCTTTAATATCAGCCGACGAGCGAAGGATGCCAGACGGCCGGCCTTCATGTAATAGCACACCACTTGTGGCACCCGCAGAAGAGCCGTCTCCAAGGTTGCCGTTCCGCTGGTGACGAGTGCTGCCGTGCTGTGTTGTAGAAGTCTGTACGTTTGGTCGCGAACGATGCTGATGTCTAGTTCTGTGGCATATTCCCCATAGAAGTCATCATCTAATCCTGGAGCGGCTGCAAGTACAAGCTGATAGTCCTTGTTATAGGGCTTTGCTGCCTCAACCATGCGGCGGAGATTGTCGCGTACCTCCTGCTTGCGGCTTCCTGCCAGCAGGGCAATTATGGGACGTGTATCGAGACGGTTGTCTCGCCTGAAGGCTTCATCATCTGCAGGATGCTTTCTGAGATACGCATCCACCTCATCCACCGTAGGATTGCCCACATAATGTATTGGGTAATGATGCTTCTCATAGAACTGTACCTCGAAAGGCAGGATGCTTAGGAGGGCATCTACGTCGCGCTTTATGTCCTTTATCCGCCATTCCTTCCAGGCCCAGATTTTAGGCGAGATATAATAATAGACAGGAATGTTGCTGTGCTGCTTTATGAAGTGTGCAATCTTCAGGTTGAAGCCGGGATAATCCACCAGAATGAGCGCGTTCGGCTGCCACTTGAGGATATCCTCGCGGCATCGTTTCATACCTCGAAGGATTGTGCGTAAGTGTCTGAGGACCGGAATGAAGCCCATGTAGGCAAGGTCGCGATAGTGCTGCACAAGCTCAGCGCCTTGTGCTGCCATCATGTCGCCACCGAAGCATCGGAACTGCGCCTCTGCATTCTCCTCCTTGATGGCTGCCATCAGGTGGCTGGCATGAATGTCACCACT
>JAGCNQ010000286.1 GCA_017645845.1 Bacteroidaceae bacterium | reverse complement strand
GTTGCCGCTGTTGCGTGCCAGGAGGTCGCTGCCACTTGTTCCAACTGTAAAATTACTCGTAATGAGACAACTTGAGATGCTGGTGCTGCCGCTGGCCCAGCCCGAAACGCCTCCACAGCAGTTTGTATTGTTGCCAGTGATAGCACCGGCGATAAGGCAGTCGCGGACGATGGAACCTGCGTTCGATATGCCCATAATGCCTCCGTGTGTTCCGTCACCGTTCACCGAACTGACAATTTTTACCTTGCTCTGACAACGCTCGATGGTGGCACCCTCTGTCTGACCAGCGATGCCGCCTGCAAACTTGGCAGAGGTCGTGATTGTACCCTCTGTAATGAGGTCGTGCACATAGCCGGAAAGGTTGCCAAACAGACCGGCATATTGTTCAGTTCGACTCAGGTTCAGTTTGATTTTGTGTCCTGCTCCGTCGAATTCTCCTTTGTAGTAACTGGTGTTGCCAATCATGACATTCGGATAGGAAGAAAAGTCGATGTCAGCCTTCAGTGTGGCAGAGATGCCAAGTTTGCCGCTATTCACCATGTCGGCAAAGTTCTTCAAGTCTTCCGCAGAGGCAATGTCATAATGCTCTTCCTCTTCTTCCTCGTTTCTTGTCCGCTGGTCGAGAAACGGAATACGCTCGCGGATATATTCACGCAGATACTCCACCTCTCCCTCGTACGTTCCTGCCACTCGCGGATTCAGGTGCTGCACACTGTTGAGGATGGGCCAACGTATGAAGTTTAGGCGTTGGCTCTGTTGAAGTTCCTGAGCCGTGGAATCGATGTAGGCGATGAGGCTTTCTTCCGTGATGCCTCTTTCCTGCCGTGCTGTCACCCATAATGTGTGCAGCGAGTCACAGAATACCTGGTCGGTAAAGATGCGCTTGAGCATGGAACGCGAGTTCCCCGCGCCGCCTCGGGCCATGGAGAGGTAGTCGCCATAGTCCCTGTTAGGGTAGTAGCGACTGTCATTGTCGAAAGCCAGGTCAAAGTCCCAGACAGGTCCGATGCGAAAGACATCCTCGTTACGGTCTTTCGTCATGTAGCAACTCCAAAAGGCATCGGGGTTGCCGGCAAGCTCTTCCGTCAGCCAGTACTGCATGAGGCTCTTATCGTCAAGCTTTGAGCGGAAGCCCAAAACAGGATCATCGAAGTTGGAAGCCAGTATCTTTGCCTCCATGAGATTGAACTCACGGCGGATGTACTGTGCCTGTTCGGTCGTGATTTCATCATCGTCAGGACTCTTAATGGTGACGGGATTGCCGGCAGCACTGGTGAACCAGGAAATTTCCTGGCTGGCATAGCCGTCCAGTTCCAGCAGATAGCCTCCCGTTAGTGCTTCGCCTTCTATGTCCGCCGGCCCCATCTCTGTGATGTCAACACGGTTCCTGTCGACACTTATCTGGTCGGTCAATTGGTAGCAACCCTCGTATTCACCATTGACGATAACATCCACAGGCTTACTCCACGGCACGTAGGCTTGCCCCATACGGCGTGCTATCTCAAAAGCCACAAGATTGCGCATCAATGACTTGTCGCCGTAGTTGTTGATGAGTGTCCACTTCTTTGCTTTTGCAGGCGACTGCATATCGGAGTTCTTGAATATACGATGTGACGCGTCGAACTTGATGCGGTAAGGCTTCTTGGGAAAAGACTTGCTGGCATTACCGCGCAGCCGCGAGGTGCCTGTCTCTTCCTGAATCATCGTGCCGTCCGCATAAATGATAGCAAAGGAAGAAGTGATTTCATTCACCTTGTCGTAAGGCTCAACGTTGTCAACGGTATGAAAGGACACGGTCGGCAGGTTCGTCAGCTGATAGAAATGGCTGTCGTCACCCTCACCGGCATGACCATAAAAAGCCACCTCCGCCACGTTGCAGCGCGCATCGGCAGGACCGATGTAGCGGACATAGCGGAAGCCGCGCGACACATTCACGTCAGCATAACTCATTTTACCGATAGTGCCTTCTTCATCTATTAAATATAGAGGAACAGCATCAAGGAAGTCGGGACTGTTCGCTCCTTCGAAAAGTGCCAGAAGCACTCGCTTAGGGCCGTAGCTGCCTTCACGTGGCGACCATCCGACGCGTGTGATGACGTGCGGCTCTCCGAGGTCGAGACCCACCCATGTCTTGCTGCGCTCGTAGGAGGCAAAGAAGGTGGAAAAGTTGCCGTCAAAGGCATTGGCGGCGGTATTGACTATCGTACTGGAATTTCCTGTGGAATAATCCACACTTTCCCTTGTGCCTATCACAGTACCTGTAAGCAAAGCATCCTGAGCCATGCTGCTCAGCGTGAAACACTGCATCAAGGCAAACAGTATCAAAGGCAGTGCGGGACTCTTTATCTTCTTTATGTTTATATCCTGTTTCAGGCCACAGAAGGGACAGAAATGAGCATCATCTGGAAGGGGAGAGCCGCACTCAGGGCAATACCCGACCTTACGTTTTTTCTGTTTATGATCATGCACCATTTGAGCACTGACGATACCTGTTGGAACAGCCATGATGGTGTAGCCCATAAGCATGACGATTGCACTGAGGACGCGTCCTACAAGCGTAGAAGGTGCAATATCGCCATAGCCCACGGTAGTCATCGTAACCACAGCCCAGTAGATGCTTGTCGGAATATCGACAAACGGCGTGCCGGGGATATTTCCCTCCACCATATACATGAGTGTACCCATGCTGATAACCATGATGACCATAAAGAGGAAAAACACACCTATCTTCGGCGCACTGAATAGCAGTGAACGCATGAGCAAGTCTCCCTCCTGCAAGAAACTGAAGAGTTTAAAGACGCGGAAAACACGAATGAGGCGGAACGTACGTACCACCATAAGGTAGCGCACAGGGCCGAATATCCATCCGATATACAGCGGCAGGGTGCTCAGCAGGTCAACGATGCCGAAAAAGCTAAGGGCATACTCACGCGGTTTGTCGGAACAATAAAGCCGACAGAGATACTCCAGCGTGAAGAAGAATGTGAAGACATACTCCAACACCGTAAATACCAACTTGGCCGTAGGTGGTATTGCCTGCATACTCTCCACTACGACAAGTACAATGCTGGCTACTATACACCCCAGCAAGGCTACATCGAAAGCCTTTCCTGCCGGAGTGTCACTCTGGAAAATGATGATGCGCAGCTTCTCACGCAGAGCAGTGTTGTGCATGGCCTTCTGCCACAACCTTCTGAACAAATTCATAGTTATGAGTTCATCGTTGTGAGTTCATACGTTCGTAGTTGAGCCTGATGCTTTATTGCATGTGAAGGGAATTACTATGGACTATGAACTAAAACAGCGTGTTCTCGATAATCTTACCCATCTGCCATACGCAGCGCACCTTGAGCTTCTCGTCGAGGATGAGAACGTCAGCATCCTTGCCGCGTGCCAACGCTCCCTTACGACCGAAGACACCCATGATGTGTGCAGGCGTTTCACTGGCCATGCGCACAGCATCCTCAAGGGGCACTTCTGCCTGTTGCACAAGGGTGCGAACGAGGCGGTCGGTTGTTGCAATGGAACCAGCAAGAGCACTTCGGTCGGCAAGTTTGCAAACACCGTCTTCAATGATAACACGTTCGTCGAAAGCCTTTGCATCCGGTCCTGCGGCAGCTACAGCCAAAGCGTCGGTAATCACGGCCATACGCTCTACGCCCTTAATCTTGTAGGCCATACGAAGGATTGTAGGCGGAACATGTATGCCATCGGCTATACATTCTATGGTCATGTCGTCGATAAGATAAACGCTTTCGACAGTGCCTTCGTACTTGTAACCCATCTTATTGTGGAAACCAGGCATGGCGTTGTAGAAATGCGTGACGTGAGTGAAGCCGGCTTCGAAGGCGGCCTTCACGTCATCGTATTCTGCGTTGGTGTGCGCTATACTTGGCAAGATGCCCTTCTCGGCGCAGTAGCGTCCAAACTGCAAGGCTCCCGGAAGTTCTGGGGCTGCATCCCAACGTGTCAGACAATCCGAATGTTCGACGATGGGGATATACTCGTTCGGGTCCGGGTTCTTTATCCACTCTGGCTGTTGTGCTCCGGCTTTGTTGGGGCTAAGGTAGTGACCTTCAAGATGCAGTCCTAAGATGGGAGAATCCTTTTCCTGCATCAACTGGGAGCAGGTCTTGACGGCCTTCTCTATCATAGGTACTGTACTGCTGCTCAAGGTCGGGAAGATGCTGGTCGTACCGTGCTTGGCATGTGCCTCCACAGCGGTGCGGAATGCCTCGGGCGTACCTTCCTGGAAGTCTCTGCCGCCTCCGCCGTGTACGTGCATATCAATGAAGCCAGGCACTACATACATGCCTTTTGCATCGATAAGGTCAGCACCTATGACGGCCAGGTCACAGTTCGTTACTTCCAATATCTTGTTGTCTCGCAGAATGACACTACCGTTCTTGAGCCATCCCTGTGGCGTCAAGATTTTAGCATTAATAATCTGTGTTAACATAGCTGTAGTTTTAATTCTTAACCCTTAATTCTTAATTCACACCATTCCATACACTACATCCATTATCTTCTTTCCGATGGCATCGGCAGCCTCCATAGTGCTGGCTTCGCTATAGACACGGATGATGGGTTCGGTATTGGACTTGCGCAGGTGTACCCACTTGTCGGGGAAATCAATCTTCACACCGTCGATGTCGTTCACCTCTTCGTCGGCATACATCTCCTTGACCTTTGCCAGGATTGCATCTACGTCGGTTTCGGGTGTGAGGTCGATACGATTCTTAGCGATGAAGTAAGGAGGATAGGTGGCACGCAACTCGCTTGCCTTCATGCCCTTCTTAGCCAGATAAGTGAGGATGAGGGCAATGCCTACCAGAGCATCGCGACCGTAATGGGCAGCAGGATAGATAACTCCGCCATTGCCTTCACCGCCAATGACAGCACCCGTCTCTTTCATCTTCGTTACGACATTCACCTCGCCAACGGCAGCAGCGTTGTATTCGCAGCCATACTTGCGGGTCACATCACGCAGGGCACGGGTTGAAGAGAGGTTGCTCACGGTATTGCCGGGCGTGTGTTGCAGGATGTAGTCGGCCACTGTAACAAGCGTATATTCCTCGCCGTACATTGTGCCGTCTTCGCAGAAGAGTGCCAAGCGATCCACATCGGGGTCAACCACAAAGGCGATGTCGTGCCCACCTTTCTGCATTAGGCTCTTAATGTCTGCAAGGTTCTTCTCCAGAGGTTCGGGATTGTGCTGGAAGTCACCTGTCGGTTCTGTGAAGAGGCCGGTAACGGTCTTCACGCCAAGTTGTTCCAGGAGTTTTGGCAGGATGACACCGCCCACGCTGTTCACGCTATCGAATGCTACACGGAAGTTCGCCTTTCGGATAGCCTCAACATCCACGAGGTCCAGTCCGAGCACCATGTCGATGTGCTTCTGGTCGTAGGTGTCATCGTCGCGGTAAGAACCGAGATGATCTACGTCAGCATATTCGAAGTCCTCTGCCTCAGCAATACGAAGCACCTCGTTGCCCTCCTCCTTGTTGAGGAATTCGCCTTGAGAATTGAGTAGTTTCAAGGCATTCCACATACGGGGGTTATGGCTTGCAGTAATGATGATGCCACCACAAGCGCCTTCCATCGTGACTGCAATCTCTGTGGTAGGTGTGGTGGCCAGACCGATATTGACTACGTCGAAGCCCATGCCCATGAGTGTGCCGCAAACAACGTTCTTGACCATAGGGCCAGAGATGCGCGCGTCGCGACCAACAACGATTTTGTTGC
>JAGCNQ010000285.1 GCA_017645845.1 Bacteroidaceae bacterium | reverse complement strand
GCTATATCAACCTTGCCGTCGACGTTCAGGTCGCCCTGAGGAGCCTCCAGCAGGATGAGCATATCCGAGGCAGGAGTGTTATCGGCATTGGCAAGCCACCCGGTAACACCACCATTAATATAAGTGCCATTCTGCGGAATGTAGAGCACACAATCAGAAGTATTCAACATACTAAAGCCCAAAAGGACACAATTTCCAGGAGTACAATGGGCCTCCACCTTGCTGTTGATGACATTGAGAAATGCCACTTGTAGTATATTTGGATATACATTTTGTGACATATTCGTGTAAAGCATGCCATACTTGCCGCCCTTCAGATTGAGTGTCGTGTTCTTGACCGTCACACCAGTTGAATATCCAATGATGTCGGCGGCAGCGTAATCACCGGTAGTTGTCAGGTTGAGTGCGCCGGGACCTGTGAACGTGAGGCCAAATCCAGTTGCTTTAAACGGACACTCGGAACTTGTCACGCTGCAATCGCCAATGGTGTAAATCGTCGGTACAATGCCCGAGATGTTAATATTTCCATTGACAGAAGCATTACGCAGAATGAGCCGGCGCGAGAACTCGTCGAAGCAGACGCCATTCTCATACTTATAAGCCTGCGGCTTGCTGCCGTTTACGGTCATGGTGTAGGTGCCAGTGGGATAGATGTTGATGTCTTCCGTCACAACGTCCGAGCTGGGGCCGAGGTTGCCGTCATAGAAATAGACGAGTTCGCAGCTGAAGTTATTGAAGGTGATGGCCGGGCCATCTGTTCTCTGAAGCACACCATAGACGCCGCTCGATGTCCACTTGCCGCTGAGGGGTTTCGATGTGTTCTTAATGGAGAGGGTGGCATTGCTGATGTTGCCCACGCTGCTCGACGCGCTATTCATGATGCCGGGCACGCTTCCGTTGCCCTCAATGTTGAGCGTCACATACTTGATGGTCGGTGGGTATGCCTTGATGAAGGCAGCCGATGGAGTGCCCTTCAAAGTGAGCTTGTTCGTCGAGGCGCTGCCCTTCGTAATGGTAATATTATCTTGGTCGTCGTAACCGACTATCGTGTAGTAGCTTCCCGACGCAGCAGTTATTTCGTTCTCTCCATCAACCGCTATCGTCAGCGGTGAGTTAGTGCTGATTAAGTTGCTCTTGGTATAGGAGCTGCCTGGCGAAGCCTTAAGGTTGTTCATGCCGAGGGTATTTGAGCTGGGGTTGTACATCAACGTACCTGTAGCGTTGGAGCCGAGCAGGCTGGTAAGGTTGCCCTTGTTCCCCTCGGTCACCTGCGTGCCGTTGATGTAGAGGTCGTACTTTTCCCAGCCTCTGATCATCATTTGCCCTGTGTAGCCTGTTCCCACGAAGGTCGTATCGTTGGCAACTCCGCCTTGTGGCAGGTAAACTTCGCAGTCATTGAGTTTAAGCTTTTTCACAAGAACAGCCTTCTTCGCAAACATCATATATGGCCAGTTGGCGTTAGTCCAAGGCTGAAGATTAACAAACTTGTTGCTTGTGGGGCTGAACGTCACGTTGCCTCCATAAACGGCATAGTCCACACCCCAGAGATTTACGTCGTCTCCTAGCGTACAGTTCATGCCTGTCTCGGTATAAAGGCCGGAATAAGAGCCGGTAAGGGTAATACCCTTAATGGTAGTCTCCGACGCATTGACATACATGCCATACTTCCTTCCCGTGCAACTTTTCCCGCCGCCGTTGATGGTGACGCCAGGCTTCTCAACATGGATGGCGCCCTGATAGGTGAAGTTGTCTGAAGCAGATACGTTTGCATTGAGGGTCAGCGTCTTTGATGAGGCGTTCCATCTGCTGTCGGTCGTGAGGACAGCTTCACCGTTCAGGCGCACGCCGGTGTACTCGCTGTCGCGGAGGATTATAGCCTTCTTGACTTTCTCCGCCTTGTCGTCGCTTGTTTTCGTCGCAATATCACGACAAGCATCAGTGGACATCCAATAATAGTTGCCGGCGTAGTAGCAGTCCGTAAGTCTGACAAGGCTATACCATCCAAGAGCGTACATATTGGTGTGTATCGTGCCTTTGCCGCTTTCCATCAGGACGTGCGAGTTTTTGATATCAACAGCTCCATACGTGTGCGAAATGCAGTAATCCCCCGCCGCCGTCAACCTCAAGTAGGGGAAATTTTTGATTTCAAGTGAAGCATAGGGATCATGAGTACCGGTATTGTATTCGTTGTTGCTGTAGAAGGTTTCTTTATCATCACCTATGGTTTTTTTAAAGACATGCATTTCGACTTTGGTACTGGCCGAACCGTCCAGGATAGTTGCCATTTCGTATCTTAGGATATTGTCCGTACTGTAGAATGTGCACTCGCCTTTGAAGACGATGGTCAGGCCGTCCACGCTCTTGTTATAGACCACCTTCTTGTCGATTCCAGAAACCGATACATTGTTGAACGTGAGCGTCTTTGTGCTGGGATCGTAACTGAATGTTCCTGTAGCGCCCGACACGAAGTCACTCACGTTCCATGTTGCAAAGCTTGTTACACGAGGCTCCTTGCCGAAGATTTCAAAGCCGTTTCCGTCTGCTGCCCATGCGTTGCCTATCGCAAGACACATGAACAAAATAAGAAAGTAAAACTTTTTCATTTTCTTTTGATTTTTAAGTTATACATAGGTTATTATCTTTTAGTCTTTTACCGTCTCTCTGATGGCAAAGCCGGCACTAACCTATGGGCATAAGAAAAGCGCAGACCTGCCATATTTCCTGCCAGGCCCACTACAGCCTCTATACATTTATGGAGAAGTCTACGCTTATGCGCAGCTCCAATCATGTATAGATTTGCTCGATAAGATCCCTTACGAGGTAGTGGTTCGGCAGGAAAATTGAGCAAATAAACTGTGGAAAGGGCATTTCGGCCACAAATCCATCACAAAAATATAAAAAAATGAGGAAAGAAGAATGAAAAACGTGGAATTTTTTTTCATTCTGACGTCAAAAGGCAAGAAATTGTAAAATAGTGCAAAAAAAAAACCGGTGTACACCGACCTGTGAATCGGCGTACACCAGTTTGTCAGAAGTTGCGCGTCAGTTTATCAGAAGTTGCGCGTCAGTTTGTCAATCGGCGTGGTTTACTTCGTCCTTTCAATCCAGGCGAGGGTGTCGCCGCGGCGGACGTGGGACGCCTTCTTGACGGCAATGTCCACGAGACGGCCGCCGATGCCTGCCGGGATGGGGATGAACTCGCCCCAGGTGGCCTGCACGTAGCAGAGGATGTCGCCATCCTTGTACTCCTGTCCGATGCTCGGCTCGAGGCATGGGATGCCTTCGCCGTCGCCCTTGAACTCGTAGAACACCTGTCCGTCTGCGGGACTCACCACGGCATCGGCCTTGGCGTGCTTGAAGGCAGCCAGTTCCTCGGGTGAAATCTTCACGCCGCCCTTTGCCATCTTCTCTGCCTTCATCTTTTCGAGGTCGGCGAGGAAGTTCTTCTTGGCCTGTCCGCTCTTGAAGTTGCGGTACTGCTCGGGATGCATGGCCAATTCGAACAGCTCTTCGTCGTCCTGTCCGCAGTCCCAGCCGTTCTCCTTCATCTCCTTGCGGAAGCTGTCGAGCGCATTGGGATAGAGGGTGTGCGGGTCTGTATCTGTGAATTCCTTCCCCTTTTCCTTGGCGAGTGCTACCAGCTCGGGTGCTATGGTTCCGGGCACCTTTCCGCTCTTGCCGAGAATCATGCCCCACATGGCGTCGTCCATCATCACGAAGCGTCCCTTGCCCTGTTCCATGGTGAGCAGGTTCATGAGGGCGATGTTCTTGGTGTACTGGCTGAAGGGGGTGACCAATGGGGGATAGCCCACCATGGGCCATACGTGCTCCACCTCGTTGAACAAGGCTACGAGCATGTCGTCGGTGTTGAGCTCAGGCTCTCCCTTCTGCTTGCGCAGGCTGTTGATGGCGGCCTGTATGCCTCCGAGGTCCGCCATCATGGAACCCATCATGCCGCCTGGCAGTCCGCAGCCGAGCAGTAGGCTGGACATGTGCTTGTTGCCCGGGTTGATGAAGTAGCCCAGCCAGTCGTCGATGAACTCCTGGGTGAGGGAGCGTGCCTTCATGTAGGCGCTCATGTTGATGTCGGGCACATCGAATCCCTCGTTCCTGAGCATGGACTGCACGGAGATGATGTCGGGATGCACCTTGCCCCAGGAGAGCGGTTCGATGGCTGTGTCGATGATGTCTGCGCCGTTGTTGCACACCTCCAGGATGCTTGCCATGGAGAGTCCGGGGCCGCTGTGTCCGTGATACTGGATGATGATGTCGGGATGGTTCTTCTTTATCATGCCAACCAGTTTGCCGAGCATAGCCGGCTGTCCGATGCCCGCCATGTCCTTGAGGCATATCTCGGCGGCACCTGCAGCAATCAGCTGGTCTGCGATGGCCGAGTAGTATTCGGCGGTATGTATGGGGCTGGTGGTGATGCAAAGCGTTGCCTGTGGTATCATGCCTCCCTCCTTTGCCCATTTGATGCTGGGGATGATGTTGCGCACGTCGTTCAGTCCGCAGAAGATGCGTGTGATGTCGGTGCCTTGCTTCTTCTTCACCTTGTACATGAGCTGCCGCACGTCGTCGGGCACGGGATACATGCGCAGGGCATTGAGTCCGCGGTCGAGCATGTGTGTCTTGATGCCCACCTCGTTGAAGGGTTTGCAGAAGGCGCGTACTGCCTCATTGGGGTTCTCGCCCGCCAGCAGGTTCACCTGTTCGAATGCGCCGCCATTGGTCTCTACGCGGTCGAAGCAACCCATCTCGATGATGACGGGTGCAATGCGGGCCAACTGGTCTTTGCGTGGCTGGAACTTACCGCTGCTCTGCCACATGTCTCTGTACACGAGACTGAATCTAACTTTCTTCTTCATTATATTGTCTGGTTTTTTTACGTTCTGAGACGCAAAGGTACGAAGAAAAGTGAAAAGTGAAAAGTGAAAAGAGAAAAATTTTTGTTATAAACAACGGATTACACGGAAACAATCTACCTTTCCTGTTCGATTTTGACGCTGACGCCTTGGCATAGGATGCCAAAGGGCGGGTTCTCCTTCTCAATGGTGATGCTGACCTTGAGGACGGGCGGACATTCGCGGAGCACGGCAGCGGCAATACGGGCAGCCACATGCTCCAGGAGGTTGGACGGGACGGCCATTTCCCTGCGGGTGATGCTGACAAAGCGGGAATAGTCCGCTGTGCCCTCCAACTGGTCGTCGCACCATGCGGAAGGCTCCACCTCCACCAGCGCCGAGACGGTGACGCAGAAGTCCGCGCCCACAGTACGCTCCTGGGGCTGGCATCCATGACAGGCATGCACCTTGATGCGATTGACGCTAATCTCCGCTGTCCGTTTCATGGCTTCTCTTTTATTCTCTGCAGGCAGTCGGGCCGCAGGAATCCCTGT
>JAGCNQ010000284.1 GCA_017645845.1 Bacteroidaceae bacterium | reverse complement strand
TATATACCTCTGCCGTCTTCTCTGGACGGTTCAGATAGCCTCGGCTGACTTGCTGCCCGCTGACCCATAGCTCACCGACGGCTCCTACCGGCAGGCGGTTGAACTGCTTGTCGACGATGTAGAGACGCAGGTTGTCGAGCGGCTTGCCGATGGGCGCATTCTGCTGGAACTCGGTCATGGGGTATGTGGTGGTGAAGATGGTACACTCCGTTGGTCCATAGCCGTTGTGCAACTGATAGGCAGTCGGGGGCGTGAGCGGCAACACCTTTTCGCCACCGACGGAGAGATGACGGAGGGAGTGGTTGTCGAAGTTCATGGCAAACTGACAGCCTACCTGCGTTGTCATGAAGGCGTGTGTGATGCCTTCGCGATTGAAGTAGTCGTTGAGGTCAGGCAGGTTGAGGCGTATGTCCTCGCCGATGATGTGTACGGCGGCGCCACAAGTGAGGGCTGAGTATATGTCCATCATGCAGGCGTCGAAGCCGTAGCTGGCGTATGCGGCTACTTTGTTTGAGGCCGTGAGGCTGTAGTAGCGATAATACCAATGGCAGAAGGCGACGAGGTTGCGGTGTTCGAGCTGACAACCTTTTGGTGTGCCTGTGGAGCCTGAGGTATAGAGCAGGATGAAGAGGCTGGAGGGCAGGATGTCGGCGCAGACAGGAGCTTCTGCTTGGGGCAGTGCGGCGATGTCTTTTGTCAGTAGCACTTGTCCTTGATACTCTGCCATGATGGGACGCAGCTCTTCGTCGGCTATGAGAAGCTTAGCGTCTGCGTCTTGCATCATGAAGTTCAGGCGCTCTGGTGGATATGTGGCGTCAAGGGGCTGATATGCGCAACCTGCTTTGAGTACACCCAACGATGCGATGACCATCCACTCGCTACGGGGGATGAGGATGGAAACAACATCTTCCGAGCCAAGTCCCAAGGACTGGACATAGGCAGCGATTCGCTCTGAGAGTTCATCCACCTGCTTGTAGGTGAGTCGTACGTTGTGATAGACAACAGCAATGTTGTCGGGGTACAGACCGACTTGACGGCGGAACAGCGAGACGATGGTCTGTGTGTCGTCATAATCGACATCGTTCTGGTTAAAGCTGTTGAGTGTTGCGGTTTGCTTTTCGCTCAGCAGTGAGACGTTTTGCAGTGTTGCGTTCGGGTGGAGGATGAAGGTGGCGACGGCTTGGCTGACACTATCGGCCAAGCTCTGCATGAGTTCCTGGGAGTAACGTCCGTTGTCGTATTCGACACACACGGAGGGCTTGTCCTGATACTCTCTGATATAGAAGGCAACACGGAACTTTGGCACGTTCAGCTCGAGATTCTCAATCTCCAGTTCCGCGCCCTGACATGTGTAGCGGTTGATGACTCCCATTTGATAGGCAAACATGATTTCTGCGGAGAGGTCATAGTCTGCAGCTATCTTGGCAAAGGGATAGCTCTCGTGTTCAAGTGTCTTGTCAAAGTTCTCGCTCACTTCCTGGAGGAAGTCCTTAACGGTCTGCCCTCCAATTTGTGTACAGAGTGCAAGTGTATTCACGAACATGCCCACGGTGGTAGATATACGCAAGTTGCTACGGCCGTTGCTGATTGTCGTGATGCAAAGCCGCTCGTCGTTGCAGAAACGTGACAGCGTATAGAAGGTGGCAGCTAGTGTGAGATGAGCAGGTGTGATGTTATGCGTGCGGCAGAAAGCGCTCACCGTTTCCATGTCGATAGGAGATGCGACAGTGCCGATAACACCTTGTTCGATGGGGTTGGCAAGGTCGGAAGGAATCTCGGTGACACCTTCGCAGCCGGACAGACGTTCCTGGAACCAGGTGCTGGCGGCAGCAAATTCCTCGCTGTTTTCGGCTTCTTTCTCCTCCTGCACAAAGCTGGCATAGCTCATGTCCTCCGTCTCAAAAGCCTTGCCGTTCATGATGTCGCAAAGCTGATTGAGGAAAAGGTCGAAGGAAGCGCCGTCAAACACTAAGTGGTGGACATCCATGAGCAAGTAAACCTGCCGCTCAGTTGTGACGATTTCAAAGCGGTATAGGGGACCTCTGTTGAGGTTGAAGGGTCTTACGAACTCTTGTTTGTAGCGCTCCAGTTCGGCCTCGGAAAGCTTTGTGAAGGCAATATCCGCCTCTTGCTGCAGGTCTGTGATTTGGACAGGTTCAGAGCCTTCACTGCCGAAATGTACAGAGAACTGTGGATGTTGCCCCACGAGTGTGCGGAGAGCATCAGCCAATTCCTTTGTGTCAGTCGTCAAGGGGAAGGCCACCTTGGCGGGGATATTATAAACAGTGGAGGTGGGGTTCTTGATACACTCCACATAGACACCCGTCTGAGCGTAGGAGAGGGGAACGCTCTCAAGTTGAGAGTTGCAAGTTGAGACTTGAGAGTTGGCTGTTGCACTCAGATCTTTAGATGGAACAACATTGCCTGATATCATTGCTTTCAGGATTTCATTCTCAATGCTCTGCAAGGTACCATTCTTCACCAAGGACTTGGAGTCGAGGGTCACACCGTAACGCTTGTTGACCTGTACAGAGAGCTTGATGGCGGAGATGGATGTCAATCCGGCATATCCAAGAATGGTGGTGATGCCGAAATCGGTATTGCCAACGATGCCGGCAATCATCTCGTGCAACTCTTGCTCCAATACATTCATTGGGACATTGGACTCCTCCACTACAGCAGCCTTCTTTTCAGGCTTTGGCAAGGCACGCTTGTTGACCTTTTGGTTCTGATTTAGTGGTATAGCATCTATCTGCATCGTCACAGCGGGCACCATATACGGAGGTTTCTGGTCAAGGATAAAGTTGTTGAGGGCCTCAATGTCCACCTGCTTATCGCTGACGATATAGGCTGCAATGAACTTGCCTCCGCCGTCTTCCTCAAATGCCTGTACCGTAGCATCCTTGATGCTGGGGAACTCCCGGATGACTGCTTCCACCTCTTTCAACTCGATACGGAAACCGCGAATTTTCACCTGGCCGTCGCGACGGCCCACAAACTGGATGTCACCAGACGGCAGATAACGCACGATGTCTCCTGTGCGATAACACCGGGCGTATCTCTCTTCTTTAGTAAACGGATTCGTGATATACACCTCGGCTGTTTTCTCCGGACGGTTTAGATAACCTCGGCTTACCTGCGGACCGCTGGCCCACAATTCTCCGGCAGCGCCTACAGGCAAACGATGGCCCTGGGAATCGACAATGTAGAGACGCATATTGTCAACCGCTTTGCCGATGGGGATGTTCTTCAGCTTCCTATCCACTTGATAACAAGTCTCAAGAATTGTCGTTTCCGTAGGACCGTATGCATTATGCAACTTATAGCCCTTCGGAGGAGTGAGCGATGCCAATTTCTCGCCGCCAGTCGAGAGGTGCTTCAGGGAATGGTTCTCTATGCTCGTAACAAACTGATAGGCCACCTGCGTCGTCATAAAAGCATTGGTGATGTGCTCACGTTCGAAGTAGTCATTCAGCGCCACAAGGTCGAGACGAAGTTCCTCGGGTATGATATATACTGTGGCACCACGTGTCAGGGCAGGATACATATCGTACATGTTGGCGTCAAAGCCATATGAAGCATAGGCCGTCACCTTATCGTTTGGTTGCAAGTCGAAATAGCGGTGATACCAATGGACGAAAGCCACCAGATTCCCGTGTGTAAGCTGGCAGCCCTTCGGCACACCTGTAGATCCAGAGGTATATAGCATAATGAAGAGGTCCGAGGGCTTTGGGCCTGGTATAAGCTCTTTAGAGTCTTTAAGGTCCTTAAGGTCTTTTGTCAGGATGACATCGCCCTTGTATTCGTCCACGATGTCCCGCAACTCTTCGTCTGCAATCAGCAACTTGGCTCCAGCATCTTGCATCATGAAGTTCAGGCGCTCTTTCGGATAGGTGGGGTCGAGCGGCTGATAGGCACAACCTGCCTTAAGTACGCCAATCGAGGCGATAGCCATCCATTCGCAACGTGGAATCAGGACAGATACGATATCTTCCGCACCCATTCCCTTGCCTGCAATATAGCCCGCAATACGGTCACTGATTTCGTCTATTTCTTTATATGTATATTGCTTGTCCTTATAAACGACTGCGATATTGTCAGGTGTGGCTTTTACCTGCTTAGCGAAAAGGGAAACGATGGTCTGTGTATCATCATAATCCACATCGTTCAGGTTGAAGCTGTCGAGCACCTCCATCTGCGAACGGGTGGTGATATTGATATCACGCAGATATTTTTCTGCGAGAAACCCCTTTACGATGGCTTCGTAACTCTCTAAATACTGGCTGATGAGTGTTTCGCTAAATTCGTTGGCACTATATTCGGCCTCAACACAGGGATGACCATCCCGAAAGAATGCCTTGATATAAATGGGACACTCGCGTGTGTTGTTGTAAAGCAAAGAAGCCTTCATGGGCTTGCCACATAGCTGATTAGTGTTAAACAAAGGTCCGTGCCAGGCAAAAGTTGTTCCACACTGGAGACCGAGGTTGGTCACGATATCGGCGTATGAATATGTTGTATGTTGACGGCAGCCCGTCATTTGGTCTTGCCCAGCTTTCAAGAAATCAAGCACGGTTGTGTCGGCAGTAAACTTAGCATAGGCGGGAAGTGTCTTTACGAGCATAGCCACTGTGTTTTTCAGTTGCTTGTCCGTTCTTCCGTTATAGATGGTACTGAACAGTACTTCCTGCTCACCAGTGAACTTAGCCAGCAGATAGCTGTAGACTGCGGTGAAGAATGTGCTCTTGTAGATTCCGTTCGCTTTGCAGAAGGCATCGACGGCTGATGTGTCAACTTCCATCTCTCGCGTCAACAATCCTTCTTTATGCTCTTCCTCTTCGAGGTCGGGAAGTAGCGAGGAGTAGCAGTCGCCACAGTCGAAGTTCTGCGCATACCATTGCTTATCCTCCTCAAAGGCCGGACTCTCCCGCTGTTCTGCCTCTGCCTTAGCAACATCGGCTTGCGTCAATCCTTCTTTTTCCACTGGTATATTGTTATACGCTTTCTCGATGTCGGCCAGTAAGACTCGCCATGAACCTCCGTCGGCGATGATGTGGTGCATGTCGAGCAGCAGGTAAATGTGTGCATCGTCGCGAAGCAGCCGTATGCGGAACAGCCGGTCATTGTAGAGGTCAAAGGGCTGAATAAATGTTGCTTTTTCTGCCTCGATATCTGTTGTCTGTTCCACGTCAAGAGAGAAAGTTTCAGTGTCATCAATGGTCTGCAACGGGTCGCCTTGCTCGTTTAGTTCGATGCGAGTGAACAGGGTGGGATGTGCAGCCACAGCCTGTTCAATTGCCCTGCACAGCCGCTCTATGTCGAGGCTGTCATCGAGGACGTGAATGAGGGGTATGTTATAACATGCCTCGCCTATGTGCTGGGCACACTCTGCATAGAGGCCATACTGTACTTTTGACAATGGTGCAGATGTTTTCATATTGATAGTTATTACGTTTTCTTGTTTTATAGTTTACCATTTCTTTGATATGATGCGAGGCGATACGACCAGTGAGAACCAAGCCCACTTCAGGTTCTCGTTTTCCTCGGTTCGCTTCAGCTTTTCCATTGTTTCCGTGCCTACCATATACGAGAAGCCAAGAGACACTTTAGCATCCTTTAGCACTTGATAGGAAGCTTCAAAGTCAATGTCGTGTCCCAAAGTTTTGCTCACTTTCTTCAGGTTCGTTGCCATTGCCAGATAGTGATATGCCATCTTCAGGTTCAAACCTTTAATAGGACTATAGGATGCACCGGCATAGAGATTCTGCAAGCCAGGAGAGAACGTATCGCTAAAGGCCTGCACATAGAAGAAGTCCATCATACCATAGAACTTATGGTGAGAACCATAGACAGGATTAAAGAACTTGAAGACCTTATGTTGAGGCAAGCCCAATCCTCCCTTCTCGCGTAACACGAAGTAATCGTCGCCGCTCAGATAGTCGTAGCCTGCAACGACTCCCACCTGTTTGGAGATTTGATATTGTGCTCTGATGCTCGCCATCCAGGCATCTATCTTTGCATTCTTCTCGGTGCGTCCTAATTGATGATAATACGAGGCCTCGGCCGACAGATTTCCTGGTTTATAGGAAAGATAACCGCCGACCAGTTGCTGGTATCTGGTGCAAGGTTCTGTATAATAATCATTATTATTCTTATCGCCTTGCATACCAATGTTCATGAACAACGCGGAAACTCCAATCGGTATTTTGGGAACATCGTAATGATACCAGAGGGTGTGCATCATCTTGTACGAATCACCCGTATACAGAGTGCCGCCTGTGATGCTCTCGGCATTCTGGTTAAAACCGAATATCGCATGAACCTTGTGTCCGAAGCCTTCATAGCCCAACCTGAGGACATCATGTGAGTTTGCAGCCATTGCCCAATCGTTTGCACCAATGATGCGTTCATCGTCGTATGACAGGACCTGGCGTCCCATCTGTGCGAAGAGACCTTTCTTCGTGTACAGTTTCGCCCAAGCCTCATAGAGATTGAAACTTCCCTTGCCGCTTTGTCCCCAGATACCGCTGTGCTGGGCAGTAACCTTTGCCTCGATGTAGAGACGCTTGTAGTCTAAAGACAGACGTGTTCGTTCCATAAGGAACTGAGCACTATTCTCCTCTGCTCCTTCAGTAAAACCACCATAGCGCATCTCGCCTCGGCCAAGCATGTTCAAGTTCACATCGAACTGATTCTTTGGCTCCTCTTCTTGGGCCAAAGCCGTCATGAAAGCCATTACAAGTAATGTCAAGACGGGAAACAATCTCTTACCCATAAGACCTTATCTTTTAATCCCTAATCTTCAATCCCTATTCCTTAAATTAAATAACCTCAAAGATATTGATGAATCCTGTAAGTTTGAAAACGCTCTTGATGTCGTCGTTCATGTTCTGGAGAACGACTCTGCTTCCACCGGCCTTTGCACCTTTGAGAATGCTGATGAGGATGCGCAAACCGCTTGATGCGATATACTCCAGTCCGGTGCAGTCGATAATGACGTCCTTACCATTACTGGTGTAGAGCGGTTTCAGCACCTCTTCCACTTCCGTGGCGGCTACTGTGTCCATTTCTCCTTCTAAGGTGACAACATACTTGCTGTCGATTTCTTCAATTGTTGTTTTCATCTTTATTATGCTTTGCTATGTATTATGAGTTGTTAATAATCTTTCTGAGTGTCAAAATATTCTTTCCGTCGATACGCTCGTAGTTAATGGAATCCATCAGTTCACGCACAAGCAGAATACCCAGCCCGCCTATGGGACGCTCCTCTATCGAGAGTGTAGTGTCAGCAGCCGAGACTTCTGTCGGGTTGAAGGGGTTACCGGTGTCAGTGATGATAATCTTCAATCTGTGACCGTCAGATGTCATGCGAATGTTGACTTCGCCAGTAGTTCCTGTCGGATAAGCATATTCCATGACGTTTACCACCGCCTCCTCTATGGCCAGCCGTATCTTGCCTACCAATGGCTTTCCAACATTCATGTGCTCACAAGTTTGCTTCACAAAAGCACCCAGAGTTTCCACTTCCTTTATATCACTCGGCAGGGTGATTTCTTCGATTATGATGTCCTGTTCCTGTGAAGGTGTATAGCGGATAGCCAGGAGTGTCAGGTCATCACTCTGTTCGGCATCCGTCACGAATCTATGGACAGCCTCTGTAACCTTCTCAAGAATCTCTTGAGGCTGTTTGTCGGTCAGGGTATCAAGTATTGCCTCTACACGCTCTAAGCCGAACTGCTTTCGCTCCTTGTTCTTCGCTTCCGTCAATCCGTCAGTATAGAGGAAGATGGTGCTATGCGGTGATATCTGTATCTTCTGTACGCCATACCTTACATCATCGAACAACCCGACAGGCAAATGAGGCAATGCCGGAATAGTGGTAGCGAATTTTCCATTTTTCACTTTTCCCTTTTCACTTAAAATAAATGGTGCGTCGTGCCCGGCATTGCAGAAACGCAGGTGACCTGTGGGCAGGTCAAGTACACCGATGAACAGGGTGACAAACATGTTTGAATCGTTGCCGCGACAGGAAGCCTCGTTGATGGCCTGCATGATGCGGGCTGGATTGTTCTCGTGAGCCGAGAAAGCTCGGAACAAAGCATGGACAACAGCCATCAACATGGCCGAGGGTGCGCCCTTGCCGCTGACATCTCCGATGCAGAAGAAGAGCTTCTCGTCGCGAATGAAGTAGTCGAACAAATCGCCACCCACCTCACGAGCCGGCATCAGCGAACCGCAAATATCAACATCGTCCATGTGTAAGTGGCTATGGGGCAGCATACTCTGCTGTATATGGCTGGCTACCCGCAACTCACCGCGAGTGCGCTCCTCCTCCAGGGTCTTCAGCTTCAGCTTTTCCTCGTTCTTTGCAAAACGTCTGATGATGTAAAGCAAAATCCCAAGAGCAAGCAGGGAAAGCAGAAGCAAGCGAATGCGAAGTGTGGAGAGCGAACCATATACCTCATCGTCGTAGCACACCACGGCAATCTGCCAGTGCGGTGCGCCTTTCAGGTTAGCAAAAAAGACGGAGAATTCGTCGCCAGCCTCCTTATCATAATACGAAGTCGTACGGACTCTGCCTTTTGTACTCCAGGACTTCTTGATTGTACTGTCATTGATGACACGGACTACCTCTTCCACCTTCTTCTCTAGGCTGGGGTCAGGGGGACCTGCTATCAGTTCGCCTCCCTCCGTGAGCAGGAAATCGAACGATGACGGATAGATGTGACGATAGTTAAGCGTGTCGCCAAGGTTATGGGTATCGATGTCAATGCCAAACACCGCTACCGTGTCTCCTGTGAAGTCATAGATCGGCACCGCATAGCTGATGAGTTTTTTCCCGAGGCAGACATCATCGTATGGTCCCACCCAACTATTGGTTTTCTTGTCTTGAATATACCTGTAGAAGCCGTCCTTCGTGTAGTCGAACTTTTCACCGGCCACTTGCAGGCACTGGATGCCACTGTCCGTTCTCAGGGCGTATGGTTCGAACAGATACTCTCTGTCCTTGTAATAACCGGGATTGAATGCAATGCCGCAGCCCTTCAGGTGGGGAGAGTACTTCAGCATCCATGCCAGGATGCCCGGCAGGGAGTCGGGATTGGCAAGGTTTTTCTTCACCTCCATGATGTGGCTCTTGAGGGAGTGCTCCGAATGGTTAATCATCCCCTTCGTGATGATGGTCTTCGTCATCAGTTCCATTTCGGCACGCTTCTCCAACTCATCCTCCATCAGGTGATGCGTGTAGTAATACTGTACCCATGATAACAACTCCAGCATCAGGGCAGCAATGATGACAATGAAAAGCCCACTACTTCTCCTGAAAGTGTGTATGAATTTATTCCGGTTTCTCATACCTTTAGCAATACTTTTTTGTCATCAATGTGTAGAATACGACACAAAGATACAAAAAAAGTAAAAAGTAAAAAGAGAAAAGGGGAAAATTAAAAATGAAAAGAAAGAAATAACTCATTTACTTGTCAACTTGTCAGCTGAAAATTATGAATTATGAATTAAAAGTTGTATTTTTGCACCAAAATCATCTATAAATAAATGCAAACCATGAAACATTTCATTCTCAGCGCAGCTCTCATGCTGCTGATGCCGTCCTTCGCTCTTGCGGAGGTCAACATTATCCCACAGCCCACACGCATTACCGAAAATACGGGCTCCTTCATCCTGAAACCCAATGCCTCGATAGCATACAATGACAAGAGTCTGCTACCTGCTGCCGAGTACTTGGGAGAGAAACTGCGTCCTGCTACAGGCTACGACCTACCCATCGCTAAGGGCAAAAAAGCCGACATCGTAATTAGCCTGAATAGCTGGTGTGAAGCCGGTGCCGAGGGTTACAAACTGACTGCGACCACCGACGGTATCGTCATCGAGGCTGCTGACTACCGCGGCATCGTACATGGCATTGCCACACTAAGGCAGTTGCTGCCCAGCCAGATAGAGCACACTACCTTGCAGCCTTACGTGACTTGGATGGTTCCGGCTGTTGAGATAGAGGACACACCCAACTTCGAGTGGCGCGGCATCATGCTCGACCCCGTACGCCATTTCTTTTCTATCGAGGAGACAAAGCGCCTGCTCGACGTGATGGCGCTCTACAAGTTCAGCAAATTCCACTGGCATCTCATCGACTCGCAAGGCTGGCGCATCGAGATAAAGCAATACCCACTGTTGACCGATAAGGGCGCGTGGCGCGACCCTGAGAAAGAGCATTGGGACAGACGCTGCAATGAGATAGCTAAGAATGATAACAATACTCGTATGAAGGTTCCCATGCAGGCCGATCGTACCCGGATGAGTGGCAGTGTGCTGGAATATGGCGGATACTATACGCAGGACGAGGTACGGGACATAGTGGAATATGCGCTGGTAAGGGGCATCGACATCGTGCCTGAATTCGATGTTCCCGGCCATAGCTATGCCGAGACGCAATGCTACCCTTGGCTATCATGTAACGATGACGGCCGTGACCCTATCTGCGTAGGTAAGGAGACTTCGTTAGAGTTCTGCCGCAATGTCTATAAGGAACTTTTTGACCTCTTTCCCTACGAATATGTGGAGATTGGTGGTGACGAGGTGAACCGCTCAGCTTGGAAGAAGTGCGACAAGTGCCAGCTGCGCATTAAGGACTTAGGCCTAAAGGACGAGGCCGAGTTGCAGTCATGGTTCACCTGTACAATGGAGAAGTTCTTCAACGACAACGGAAAAAAACTGATTGGATGGGATGAGATACTTGAAGGCGGTGTCAGCAAATCGGCTACTGTGAACTGGTGGCGCGGTGATCATACCGACGTGGTTCAGCGTTCCACCGAGGGCGGTAATGAAGTTATTCTCTGTCCCTTTACTTTTTGCTATTTCGACTACGCTCAGGACAACAACACCCTTAAGAACCTTTACACCGGCGATATCGTGCCCACCGATCTCTCGGCAAAGCAACTGACTCTGATAAAGGGCATGCAGGGCAATATCTGGTGTGAGCGCATCCCCACCGAAGCACAGATGCAGTACATGGTTTTCCCCCGAGCCTTGGCTTTGGCCGAGAAGGCTTGGACAAAGAACAGCCAGCAGAAATGGGACGGCTTCTACTCCCGTTTGCTGAAGCATGTTGATCGTCTTAAGACGATGGGCATTGATCAGCGCCCGTTAGTAGAATAAATATCCTACTTGTATATAATGTTTACCACGATGGCAAAGAGCAATTTCTGGCACCGGGCGTTTGATCTCTATTACGACGGTTTTCGCAATATGACGTTGGGGCGCACGCTTTGGCTTGTCATTGCTATCAAGATCTTCATTATCTTCGCTGTGCTCAAGGTGTTCTTCTTCCCGGACTTCCTCCGCCAGCATGCTCTATCGGGACAAGAAGCAGAATATGTAGCAGGAGAACTCCAAAACCGAGCAGAAAGTACCCAACCCTAACTCCTAATCTCTAATTCTTATACTTACTATGAATCTCCTTTCCATCGACCCTGCAGCCATAGATTGGGCGCGAGCACAGTTCGCCCTAACGGCTATCTACCACTGGCTTTTCGTCCCGCTCACATTGGGACTTGGCCTCATTATGTCCATTATGGAAACCAAGTACTACTGCACGGGTGAGCCCTTTTGGCGTAGTACATCGCAGTTCTGGCAGCGCCTGTTTGGAATTAATTTCGCTATGGGTATTGCCACGGGCATCATCCTCGAGTTTGAGTTTGGCACTAACTGGAGCAACTACTCGTACCTTGTGGGCGACATTTTCGGCGCACCGTTAGCCATCGAGGGCATCGTGGCCTTTTTCATGGAATCGACCTTTGTAGCCGTGATGTTCTTCGGCTGGGACAAGGTCAGCAAGGGCTTCCACCTCGCCTCCACGTGGCTCACGACGCTTGGAGCTACGATTTCAGCATGGTGGATTCTGGTGGCTAACTCATGGATGCAGCATCCGGTAGGCCAGCAGTTCAATCCCGACACTATGCGCAACGAGATGACATCTTTCCTTGATGTGGCGCTGTCGCCTGTTGCTGTTGATAAGTTCGTCCATACGGTGCTTTCAGCCTGGGTGCTTGGAGCGGTGTTTGTAGTGGGTGTATCGAGTTGGTATTTGCTGAAGAAACGCCACCTAGAGTTTGCTAGTAAGAGTATGCGCGTGGGTGCTGTCTTCGGTCTCATCTCCTCGGCGCTAATCATGCTCTCCGGCCACCATTCGGCCTATACTGTAGCACAGACGCAACCCATGAAACTAGCTGCTATGGAGGCGCTCTATAAAGGTGGAACCAATCAGCCGTTGACCCTAATTGCGGGCATCAACCCCTTCCGGCAGCCTGAGTATGAGGTATCGGACGAACCTCCTCTGAAGCTTGCTGTCCCGTATGTCTTGTCGTTTTTAGCCACCAACGATATGAATGGCTATGTGCCCGGCATACGCGACATCTTGGATGGCTACACGAAGCCCGACGGTACACGCGAGCCCTCGCTGGACGAGAAGATCAAGCGCGGACAGTGCGCCATCATCGCCTTGCAGGAATACCGTAAGGCTAAGAAGGACGGAGCACCTGAGGAATTCCTTGATGAACTCACGAATGAAATTCGGGAGAACATTCCCTATTTCGGTTATGGCTATGTGAAAGATCGTTCACAGGTGGTGCCCTACATCCCTGTCTGCTTCTATGCTTTTCGCATCATGGTCGGCGGCGGATGTCTGTTTGTGCTGCTGTTCCTGATGATGCTCATACAACCTGCTATCTCATCTTCCCAAAATAGAAAGACAAACTCTCTTCCTCGGGAGAGATGTAAGGGGGTCATCCTTTGGTTCGCTATCCTCTGTATTCCCATCAGCTACATTGTCAGCGAGGCGGGCTGGCTCGTGGCCGAGTTCGGTCGTCAGCCATGGACCATTCAGGACATGTTGCCCACGTGGGTGGGAGTGAGCCAGGTAGGCTCTTCGGCCATTATACTCACATTCCTGCTTTTCCTCATTCTCTTCACCACCCTCTTGGCCGTAGAAATCAGCATCATGCTTCGCTCAATAAATCGGGGCCCCGATTTGTTGGATTAAAAGAATAAGGATTAAAGTCTTATACTTTAGGTCCCTAATCCTCGAAAACAAACAATCTCTAATCCCTAAAATCCGCAACTAATAGTCATGCGGACTAATTTTACCGTCTCATCCTCCATCTGAGGAATCTCCAGCCACTACAGGTGTAATTACGTATTGTCCCCGCCCAATATCCCCTTACCCCGTCGAGCATTACAGGGGCTTT
>JAGCNQ010000283.1 GCA_017645845.1 Bacteroidaceae bacterium | reverse complement strand
GCCCGCTCCAACTCCCGAACTGAAAGGCAAGGTGATGGACTGCACTCAGACAGGCTACAAGCTCAACGAGAAAGTTATCCGTCATGCCCAAGTCGTTGTGGGAGTATAAAAAGTTTACAATTGATAGTTGATAATTAAAAAGCCTGCCCTTTAGGGAAGGTTTGGAAGAGTCCTTATGGCAGAGAAGAGAGACTACTACGAAGTGCTTGGTGTCAGTAAGACAGCCAGCGATGCAGAAATAAAGGCCGCCTACAAGAAGATGGCCATCAAATATCATCCAGACCGCAATCCGGGTGATAAGGAGGCTGAGGAAAAGTTCAAGGAGGCTGCCGAGGCTTACGATGTCCTGCATGACCCCGAAAAGCGTAAGCGATACGACCAGTTCGGCTTTGCAGGAATGAATGGACAAGGTGGCTTCGGCGGTTCTGGAGGTATGAGCATGGACGACATCTTCAGCATGTTCGGCGACATCTTTGGAGGAGGCAGTTTTGGCGGAGGCTTCGGCAACTTCAGTGGCTTTAGCGGTTTCGGAGGAAGCAGATGCGGAGGCAAACATGTGGAGAAGGGTGCCGACTTGCGCCTCAAAGTGCGCGTTAACCTGAATGAAATTGCCACTGGCGTCACCAAGAAATTCAAGATTAATAAATATGTCACTTGCCCTCATTGTAAGGGGAGTGGCAGTGAAGACGGCAAGAAGGAAACCTGCAGCAAGTGTAACGGCACAGGTACAACCTATCGCACAATGAACACGATGTTCGGCCACATGCAAACGCAAACACAATGTGATAATTGTGGCGGTACAGGCTCCATCATCCGCAATAAATGTAAGCATTGCGGCGGACAGGGCATTGTCAAAGGCGAAGAGATTGTTGAAATCAAGATTCCTGCTGGCGTACAGGAAGGTATGGTGGTTAATGAGAGAGGCAAGGGCAATGCAGCAAGATGGAACGGCATTTCTGGAGATATACAAGTTTACATCGAAGAAGAACCACATCCCGAATTGCTTCGCGACGGACAGAACCTTCAATACCAACTCCTGCTCGACGTTCCTACTGCAATCCTCGGTGGCACAGCCGAAGTGCCTACTATCGATGGAAAAGTGAAGATAAAGATTGACCCGGGGACACAGCCTGGCAAAATCATGCGTCTGCGCGGAAAAGGCTTGCCAGTCGTGCAAGGCTATGGTTATGGAACCGGAGACCTCATCGTCCAAATCGGCGTTTATATCCCCGAAAATCTTTCTCGTGAAGAAAAAGAAGCTTTCGAGAAGTTCCGCACAAGCGACAACATGAAGCCAGGAGCCAGCGCCAAAGCAAACTTCTTCCAGAAATTCAAAAGAATGTTCGAATAAGAGTTTATAGTTATGAGTTCATAGTCCATAGTTAGGATTTCTTCTTACATGAACTTGAACAAAGAATAATTATGAACTACAAACTATGAACTATGAATTATACTCAAGCCGTTCAATATCTTTTCGACTCTGCCCCTTTGTTCCAGAACATTGGGGCAGCAGCGTATAAAGAGGGTCTTGACGGTACCCTCGCTCTCGATGCGTATTTTGGACATCCGCACCGCAATTATCGTACAATCCATGTAGGAGGAACAAATGGTAAGGGCTCCGTTAGTCATACCCTTGCCGCCATTCTTCAGTCGCAAGGCTACCGCGTCGGTCTATATACGAGTCCACATTTAGTTGATTTTCGCGAACGCATCCGCGTAAACGGAAAGATGATTAGCAAGAAGAGGGTCATCGAGTTCGTGAGGACCATCTCTAACTCCTCCCCAAAGGGGGAGAAGCAAAATTCGACGACAGTCAACAAAAGCCCCTTCCCTAGGGGTGGGGCTTTTTCTTTTTTCGAACTTGCTACAGCTCTCGCCTTTCAATACTTTGCAGAGCAAAAGGTAGATTTCGCAGTCATTGAAGTTGGCTTGGGCGGCAGGCTCGACTGTACCAACATCATAAAGCCAGTGCTCTCCGTCATTACAAATATCAGTTTTGATCACGTTCAGTTCTTAGGCGATACACTTCCCAAGATTGCCACAGAAAAAGCGGGCATCATCAAGCCCGGCATTCCTGTTTGCATCGGCGAGAACATCAATCCAGAGGTAAAAGCCGTCTTTGCGAATAAAGCAAAAGAAGTAGGAGCACCTATCACTTTCGCCGAAGACAATCCCCTCCCCATGCCAATCCCCCAGGGAGAGGTTGCCCTCCAAGGGTTGTGCCAAGAGAAGAACCAGCAGACCATCCTCACCTCTGTACGTCTGCTTCGAGGACAAGGCATTGAGATAAGCGACGAAGCCATAAAGCAAGGGGTCCGCGAAGTGATTGCCATGACCGGCCTTATGGGGCGTTGGCAGATACTCAGCAAGAAGCCGCTCATCATTTGCGACACAGGTCACAATGTTGGGGGGATGCAATACATTGTAAGGCAATTAGAAGCAACACCCCACAAACAGCTGCATATAATAATAGGTATGGTCAGCGACAAGGACATAAATACCGTTCTTTCCATGCTACCCAAGGATGCAGTCTATTACTTCACCCAAGCATCTGTGCAACGTGCAATGCCTGTGAAGGAACTCTTTCAGATTGCAATGAAACATCAACTCTGCGGCTGTTACTATGAAAATGTTGAAGACGCATATTACGCAGCCAAGCAAAATGCAAACACAGACGACCTGATTTTCATTGGAGGCAGTACCTTTGTGGTTGCAGATATGTTAAAGAGCATATTTTAAAGTCTTTTATCACATCCGGAAGACAGTTTTTCCTCGTTTCCCTTTGGCGCAAACGAAAAATTTTGTAGATTTGCATGAGAAATTGTCAAATTGATAAAATCTTATGCCTATGGACAAAGTACTTATTTCCGGACTCAAGAGAGAAAACTTCCAAGCTGTCGTACAGGGCAAAGAGACTGACCTCTACACTCTGACAAACAGCAATGGAATGGAAGTTTGCATTACCAATTACGGCGGTGCTATAATGGCCATCATGGTTCCCGATAGGGAAGGCAAGATGGCCAATGTTATTCAGGGACACGACAGCATCCAAAATGTCATCAACAGTCCCGAACCTTTCCTCAGCACATTGGTTGGCCGCTATGGCAACCGTATTGCTAAAGGGCATTTCATCATGAACGGTAAGGATTACAGCCTTGCTATCAACAATGGTCCCAACCACCTACATGGTGGGCCGACTGGTTTCCATGCCCGTGTCTGGGATGCTGAGCAGATTAACGAACACGAGTTGGTTCTGCGTTACATCTCCGCTTATTATGAGGAGGGTTTCCCTGGGGAGCTTCACATGAATGTCAAATACAGCCTCACCGAAGATGACGAGCTAATTATTGACTATCGCGGTACGACGAACAAGAAGACCCCCGTCAATATGACGAGCCATGGTTTCTTCTCACTGGCTGGCATTGCCAATCCAACTCCTGAAGCACTGAACAACATCCTTACCATCAACGCTGATTTCTTTATTCCCATTGACGATACAAGCATACCGACGGGTGAAATCCTCAAGGTGGAAGGTACACCTTTCGACTTCCGTACACCCCATGCCGTAGGAGAACGTATCGGCGACACAAGCAATCAGCAGATTGTTAACGGCACTGGTTATGACCATTGTTTCGTTCTGAACAAGCGCGAGCCGGGTGAACTTTCTTATGCCGTGAGGTGTGTTGAGCCCAACAGTGGCCGTAAGATGGAAATGTGGACCACCGAGCCTGGTGTTCAGTTCTACAGCAGCAACTGGTTGAGTGGCTTTGCCGGTAACGGAGGAGCAACCTATCCCAAATACAGTGCCCTCTGCTTCGAGGCACAGCACTTCCCCGATTCTCCCAACCGTGCCTACTTCCCCAGCACCATCCTCAAAGCTGGTGACATCTACAGGCAGAAGACCATCTATAAGTTTGGTATAGAATATTAACAAATTTAAATTATATAAATTAAAATTCAAAATTATGAGTCAATCAAAATCGAATAGCAATATTGTTGCTATTATCACGATGTGTTTCATCTTCGCGATGATCAGTTTTGTAACCAACATGGCCGCTCCATTCGGCACCATTTGGAAGAACCAGTATGAATGGGCTGGCATGACCGGTAACTTGATGAACTTCCTGGCTTACCTGTTTATGGGTATTCCCGCAGGCAAAATGCTCCTCAAGATTGGTTACAAGAAAACCACTCTCGCTGCCCTTGCAGTCGGCTTCATTGGTATCTGCATCCAGTACCTCTCCAGCTTCGAGTTCCTGCAGGGTTCTGCTATTTACGTTTATCTGTTGGGCGCATTCGTTTGCGGCTTCTGCGTATGTATGCTCAACACTGTTGTAAACCCCATGCTGAATATGCTTGGCGGTGGTGGCAACAAGGGTAACCAGCTTATCCAAACTGGTGGTACGCTGAATTCTCTGACCGGTACACTCACTCCCCTGTTGGTAGGTGCCCTCGTTGGTACAGTAACCGACAAGACCGCTATGTCCGACGTATCTCCTCTGCTCTTCATTGCAATGGGTGTCTTCGGTCTCGCATTCATTATCATTGCCAGCCTGAGCATTCCCGAACCCGCTCAGGAGCGCAACACAAAGGTTTATGAACACAGCGCATGGAATTTCCGTCATTTCGTACTGGGTGCAATTGCCATCTTCTTCTATGTAGGTATTGAGATTGGTATTCCCGCACAGGTTATATTCTATCTCTCCGATGCAACTGAGAAGGGAGCCGGCATCGCAGTAAACGGTGCAGCCATCGGTGGTGCCATCGCTGCTATATACTGGTTGTTGATGATGGTAGGCCGCTTCAGCAGCACACTGGTTTCAGGCAAAATCAGCAGCCGCGCACAGATGATTACCATGAGTACGATTGCTATCATTTTGATTCTCATAGCTATCGCTATCCCTAAGACAACCACTATCAGTATGCCCGGCTACAGTGCAGCCGATGGCTTCGCAATGTTCCAGGTTCCCCTGAGTTGTCTGTTCCTCGTTCTCTGCGGTATGTGCACGAGCATCATGTGGGGTTGCATCTTCAATATGGCCGTAGAAGGATTGGGCAAATACACAGAGCAAGCTTCAGGTATATTCATGATGCTTGTTGTCGGTGGTGGTGTGATGCCTTGGATTCAGGAAAAGATTGCAGAAGGAGCAGGTTACATGAACAGCTACTGGCTGGTTATTGCTATGCTCGTTTACATGCTCTACTACAGCTTGATTGGCTGCAAGAACGTAAACAAGGATATCAAAGTTGACTAAGCTAATTCAAAATTATTAAATTCAAAATTCAAATTTTTCTATGAAATTGACAATTGATGATGTAAGAAGTCGTTTCATCAAGCATTTCGATGGAACTACTGGTTCAGTATATGCCTCTCCCGGTCGTATCAACCTGATTGGAGAGCACACAGACTATAACAATGGTTTCGTATTCCCCGGTGCTGTAGAGCAGGGCATTATCGCTGAGATTAAGCCTAATGGCACACGCAATGTCCGTGCCTACTCTATTGACCTCAAAGATTACACCGAGTTCTCTCTCGACGACGAGAAAGGTCCCTCTGCTTCATGGGCTCGCTACATCTTCGGCGTATGCCGTGAGATGATGGCCCTTGGTGTTCCCGTTGAGGGATTTAACACTGCATTTGCAGGTGATGTACCCCTTGGTGCAGGCATGAGTTCTTCAGCAGCTTTGGAGAGTACTTATGCCTTCGCTCTGAATGATTTGTGGGGTGATAACAAGATTGAGAAGATGGAATTGGCTAAGGTTGGTCAGCGCACCGAGCACAAGTATGTGGGTGTGAACTGCGGTATCATGGATCAGGCCATCAGCGTGCTGGGCAAGAAGGGTGCCCTGCTCCGTCTCGACTGCCGTAGCGGTGAATATGAATACTTCCCCTGGAACCCGAAGGGCTACCAGCTCATCCTTGTCAACAGCTGTGTGAAGCACGAGCTGAAGGGTTCACCCTACAACGAACGTCGCCTCCAGTGCGAACATGTTGCTGAGGTTATCGGCAAGATACATCCTGAGGTAAAGAGCCTGCGTGATGCTAACTACGATATGCTAGAGGAGGTGAAGAGCCAGATTACGGAAGACGAGTACAAGCGTGCCCGCTATGTCATCGGTGAGGTTGTTCGCGTGCTGACCGTTTGCGATGCCCTGCAGAAGGACGACTACGAGACCGTCGGCAAGATGATGTACGAGACCCACTACGGCCTCTCCAAGGAGTACGAGGTAAGCTGCGAAGAGCTGGACTTCCTCAACGATGTAGCAAAGGAAGTTGGCGTTACAGGTTCCCGCATCATGGGTGGCGGCTTCGGTGGCTGCACTATCAACCTTGTTGCTGACGAACTGGCAGCCAACTTCAAGAAGGTGGTTGTCGAGAAGTTCGAAGCCAAGTACGGCAAGAAGCCCATCGTCATTGACGTAGTTATCGGCGACGGTGCCCGCAAGCTTTGTTAATAAACAAGATTAGGGAATAGGGATTAGAGAATAGGGTTTAGTTGTCTTACATTTATGGACATTAGTATCAAGCCCTAATCTCCAATCCCTAATCCTTAATCCTATTTAATAAAATACCATGGCATTATTAGACTGGATTGTCATTGGCGTGTTCTGCTGCGCGCTGGTTGGCATTGTTCTTTGGGTCGTTTCTCAGAAGAACGACAACTCGGCAGACTATTTCCTTGGTGGTAAGGATGCTACGTGGATTGCCATCGGTGCATCAATTTTCGCTTCAAACATTGGTTCCGAACACCTCATCGGCCTCGCTGGTGCCGGTGCCTCTTCAGGCATGGCTATGGCCCACTGGGAGATTCAGGGCTGGATGATTCTGATTCTCGGTTGGGTATTCGTGCCTTTCTACACTCGTTCCATGGTCTATACCATGCCCGAGTTCCTGGAGCGTCGCTACAATACGCAGAGCCGTACCATCCTCAGCGTCATCTCATTGATTTCCTACGTGCTCACGAAAGTGGCCGTAACGGTATATGCCGGCGGTCTTGTGTTCCAGCAAGTGTTCGGCATCAAGGAACTATGGGGCATTGACTTTTTCTGGATTGCCGCCATCGGCCTCGTGGTCATCACCGCCCTCTATACCATCTTCGGAGGCATGAAGTCGGTGCTCTACACCTCTGTGCTGCAGACACCCATCCTGTTGCTCGGCTCGCTCATCATTCTCGTCTTGGGTTTGAAGGCCATAGGAAGCTGGGACCAGATGCTCCAGTATTGCGACGTGAAGCCCAACTATGAAGGTGCTACAGGCACGATGATTCACATCATGCGCTCGAACAGCGACCCGCAGTATCCCTGGTTGGGAGCACTCATCGGATCGGCCGTCATCGGCTTCTGGTACTGGTGTACCGACCAGTATATCGTACAGCGTGTGTTGTCCGGTAAGAACGAGAGGGAGAGCCGCCGCGGTACCATCTTCGGGGCTTATTTGAAACTGCTGCCCGTATTCCTGTTCCTCATTCCTGGCATGGTAGCCTTGGCACTGCATCAGAAGAGTATGGGTGCCGGTGCAACCTTCCTGCCATTGCTCCCCGACGGCACACCCAATGCCGACGCCGCCTTCCCCACCCTCGTGGCCAAGATACTGCCTGCCGGTGTGAAGGGCCTCGTCGTTTGCGGTATCCTTGCAGCCCTAATGTCGTCGCTGGCTTCGCTGTTCAACAGCTCCGCCATGCTGTTCACCATCGACTTCTGGAAGCGCCTGAAGCCCCAAACCTCTGAGAAGAGTTTGGTGCGCATCGGCCAGACAGCTACCGTGGTCATCGTAATCCTCGGCATACTGTGGATTCCCATCATGCGCAGCGTAGGTAACGTGCTCTACAACTACCTGCAGGACGTACAGTCCGTGCTGGCTCCCGGCATTGCCGCTGCCTTCCTGCTGGGCATCACCTGGAAGCGCGCCTCGGCCAAGGGCGGACAGTGGGGTTTGCTCTCCGGCATTATTATCGGCCTGACGCGTCTCGGTGCCAAAGTCTATTACAGCAATACTCCCGACGCTGCCGAGAACTGGTTCAAGGACCTGTTCTATAACTTCAACTGGCTGTTCTTCTGCGGTTTCATGCTCATCGTCTGCTGCCTCGTCATCATCGTCGTATCACTTTGTACCGAGGCTCCCGACCAGAAGAAGATACAGGGACTGGTGTTCGGCACCTCTACCCCCGAGCAGATAGCCGCCACTCGTGCCAGCTGGAACTACTGGGATGTTATCCATACCGTCATTATCCTTGGTATCACCGTCGCATTCTATGCGTACTTCTGGTAAACAAACCTGATTGCCAGAGAACTTATTATT
>JAGCNQ010000028.1 GCA_017645845.1 Bacteroidaceae bacterium | reverse complement strand
TTTGTCCTGCCGGCTCATCATACGGTCGAAGATAGGATATATGGTGTTTAGTTCATAGTCCATAGTCTATAGTTCATAGTTAATAGTGCATAGTCCATAATTCATAGTCCATAGTGCATAGTCCATAGTGCATAGTCCATAATTCATAGTCCATAATTCATAGTCCATAGTGCATAGTCCATAGTGCATAGTCCATAGTGCATAGTTAGAGTTAGTCTGCTTTGCTATTCATCTTATGGGCCATATCAGAGGTATCACGAAGACACTGATGATGAAGACGATGATATTCAAGGGCAATCCGACCTTCACATAATCGGTGAAGCGATAGCCGCCTATACCTTGTACGAGCAAATTGGTTTGGTAGCCGATAGGTGTGCTGAAGGCTGCCGAAGCAGCGACACAGATGCAGATGAAGAAAGGCATGGGGTCAACACCAAGTTTCTCTGCCACAGCCAAAGCCAAGGGGAAGGATAGTGCAGCAGCTGCGTTGTTGGTGATAAGCTCGGTGAAAAGGTTCGTAATGAGAAACAGGATGGCCAACATAGCATAAGAACCGTGTTCCGTTTGTCCAATAACATCGGCACAGGCGATGATGATGTCGGCAATGTAATCGGCAAAGCCAGAATTCTGCATTCCCTTGGAGATAGCAAAAGCACAAGCTATGGTTACAAGCACATCCCAGGAAATATATTTGCTATATCGACGAGGATTGAAAATCTTTGTCCATGCCATGATGACTGTAGTAAGGCAGACGAAGAAAAACATGTCGAACTTAAAGCCGGGCACGAGGTTCCGTACGTAAGGTAACTCGCCTACGGTTGCACCTATTATCATGAAGACAAGCAGTAACAGGGCAAAATAACGTTTCTTTTCGTTAAGCGGTTGATTGTCGGCATCATAACTGGATATAAGAAATGATGTAGATTCCTGGTATTCCTGTACAAACTTGTCGTCCGTATCAAGCAACAGCGAATCGTGGTTCTCGAGGGGCATATTCATCCAGTCACCACTGAGCAGCATACCACCGCGGCGAATGGAACGTACTGTAGCTCCGTAGTGACGATAGAAGTCAAACTCTCTGAGGTTCTTACCAAGCCCGGGGAAACGGCTTCTCAGCACAATTTCAACCCGATGCACGCCCTCGGCTTTGTCTTCATCTTCCGATTCACTTTCGCGATTGTCTGGCAAAAGATAGTGACTGTAAAATATCAAATATGCAAGTCCGACCAAGCAGATGATGATGCCCACCTTGCCCAATTCGAACATACTCATGCCCTCCCTGCCAGATTCCTGAATAAGGCCGTCAACAACAAGGTTGGTACTTGTGCCGATAAGTGTACAAATACCGCCAAGAACGGTGGCATAGCTCAAAGGAATGAGGAACTTCGTATGCGGCAGGCCTACTTTTCTGGCCCAGTTCTTGATAATTGGAGCAAAGATGACCACAACCGGTGTGTTGTTGAGGAAGGCCGATAATGCGGCAATAGTTGGAAGAAGCCGTGCATTGGCGCGAGTCGGAGTCGTCTTTTTTAGAGGCAAGAGGTTCATGATGATTTGTTCCAAGATACCGCTGCGGCGCACTCCTTCGCTTACGAGGAAGAGCAGGGCAACAGTTATCATTCCTTTGTTGGAAAAACCTTCCAAACACTCCTTGGGCTGCAGAATTCCGGCACAAAGCATCATCACGACACACGAGAACATGATAAGTCCCGGCTTCAATCGGTCTGCAATGAGTGCCCATATCATGAACACCAAACAAAAAGCCACAAAAGCTACACTCCAATCATAACTCATAACTCACTTCTCATATAAAGTAAAGGGACTCCCCTAAAGGGATTGGGGAGCCGCTATCCAAATAGTTCCCTAACTGCTTCTACTACCCGACGTACGGGCACAAGTTCTATTTTATATTGTTTCGGGTTAATCCCGTTCATGTTATGCGCAGGAATGAGGATGCGACGGAAACCAAGTTTCTGAGCTTCGGCAATACGCTGGTCTATACGTGACACAGGTCGTATTTCACCACTTAATCCAACCTCGCCAGCCATGCATACATCACCCTCGATGGGCATATCTCCATTGCTCGAAAGTACGGCAGCAACCACACTCAGGTCGATAGCAGGGTCGGTGACACGCAGACCTCCTGCAATATTCAAGAAGACATCTTTCTGTGCCAGTTTGAAGCCGACGCGCTTCTCCAAAACAGCTAAGAGCATGTTCAGTCGCCGTCCATCGAAGCCTGTTGTACTGCGTTGAGCCGTTCCGTAAGCTGCTGTGCTGACCAGAGCCTGTGTTTCGATGAGGAAGGGTCGTACGCCCTCGATGGAACAAGAGATAGCCACACCCGAAAGTCCTTCACGATTGTCTGTCAGGAGCAGTTCACTGGGATTGCTCACCTGGCGAAGGCCATCGTGTCGCATCTCATAAATGCCCAACTCGCTGGTACTGCCAAAACGGTTCTTAATGCTTCGCAGGATGCGGTAGAGATGATGCTGGTCGCCCTCGAATTGTAGAACGACATCCACAATGTGCTCCAGCACCTTCGGACCTGCCAGCGAGCCTTCCTTGTTTATATGTCCAATGAGCAAGATGGAAACTCCACCACTCTTGGCATATCTGAGGAGGGCCGCCGCACACTCGCGAATCTGAGCCAGCGAACCTGCCGACGATTCCACGCTCTCTGTTTGTATGGTTTGAATGGAGTCGATGACAACCAGGTCGGGTTGCATCTCCTCAATATGCAGGAAGATTTGTTCAAGCGATGTCTCGCAGAGCACAAAGAGTCCCTCGTTCGTCGGACCTAAACGGTCTGCCCTTAGCTTTATCTGGCGTGCGCTCTCCTCACCACTGACATAAAGGATTCGACGTCCCTGGAGGCGCAAAACAGTCTGAAGCGTGAGTGTACTCTTGCCTATGCCAGGTTCGCCACCCAAAAGCACCAGGCTTCCAGGCACCATACCACCGCCCAATACACGGTTCAATTCGCCATCGACCATATCCATACGTGGCTCCGCATTGGCTTCTATCTGGTGAAGAGGTTGAGGAGTGGTCTCCCCATTCTTTAAAGGGATAGGAACTTTGACTTTACTTCCCCCTAAAGAGGGTTGAGGAGTCACTTTTATCTCCTTCATCGTGCCCCAGCGGTTACAGGAAGGGCATTTGCCCATCCATTTTACGCTTTCCTGTCCGCAATAGTCGCAGACATATACTGTCTTATCCTTTGCCACCTCTCATTTACTATTTACCGTTTGCTATTTCTCTCCATCTCCTTTGGAGAGAGCTGGGGTGAGGTTCTCATACTTAACGAAATCCTCTCTCTCTGCATATCAACTCCGACCACTCTCACCATGACCTGTTGTTGCACTTTCACTACTGTCGTCGGGTCTTTGACAAAGTGGTCAGCAAGTTGCGAAACATGCACCAGGCCCTTGATATGCACGCCGATATCAACAAAAGCACCGAAATTCGTGATATTTGTTACGATGCCAGGCAGGATTTGTCCCTCATGCAGGTCACTGATATCGTGTACCGTCTCATCGAAGGCAAAAGTCTTTAGTGGCTGGCGTGGGTCAAGGCCAGGCTTGTCCAGTTCCGTCATAATGTCGCGCAAGGTTGGCAATCCGACCTCACCGCTTACATAATGTTCTACATCTATCTTATCGCGAAGTGTTTTATCCGCCATAAGTTGTGACACCGTGCAATGCTGGTCGCGAGCCATCTGTTCAACCAATTCATAGCGTTCAGGGTGTACAGCACTATTATCAAGCGGCTGTGTGCCGTCCTTGATACGTAGGAACCCAGCTGATTGCTCGAAGGCTTTTGCTCCCATGCGCGGTACTTTCATCAACTCCTTGCGAGAGCGGAATGGTCCGTTCTCCCTGCGGTAGCGGACGATGTTCTGTGCCAAAGCAGGTCCTAATCCGCTGACGTATGTGAGCAACCATTGACTGGCGGTATTCAGGTTGACGCCGACTCGGTTCACGCAAGTAACGACGGTCTCTTCGAGGCTCTTTCTGAGCGCTGCTTGATTAACGTCTTTCTGATACTGCCCCACCCCAATGCTCGAAGGGTCTATCTTCACCAATTCGGCCAAAGGGTCCATCAGTCTTCGTCCGATGCTTACTGCACCTCGTACCGTCACGTCCTCATTCGGAAACTCCTGACGGGCAATATCACTTGCGCTGTAGATGCTCGCTCCGTCTTCGCTGACACTATATACTTCAACTTTATCCGGCAGGTCGAGATGACGAACGAAGTCCTCTGTCTCGCGACCAGCTGTCCCGTTTCCAATGCTGATGGCCTGCACTCCATATTTTTGTACAAGCATTTGAAGTGTCTGCATCGCTCGGACACGCTCTGAACGGGGAGGATGGGGGAAAATGACATCGTGATGAAGCAGATTGCCTTCTGCATCGAGACAAACCACCTTGCAACCAGTTCGGAAACCTGGGTCGATAGCCATTACGCGCTTCTGTCCGAGGGGAGAAGCCATGAGGAGTTGTTCCAAATTGCGGACGAAGATACGGATAGCTTCTTCATCGGCCTTTTGACGCGACGAAGTACCGAACTCGTTGCTGATGCTCGGTTCAAGGAGTCGTTTGTAACCGTCCTCGACAGCCTCTCGCACAGCCTGGCTGCTCTCGCTGTTGCCTCTGACAAATTGCCGGACAATGCGTTCCATAGCCGGCTCATCATCTACGCAGATTGATACGCGAAGGATGCCTTCTGCCTCGCCTCGCCGCATAGCCAGCAAACGATGGCTGGAGCAACGCTTCAGGGGTTCCTCCCAGTCGAAATAGTCGCGGAAGTTCTGCCCTTCGGCATCCTTGCCTTTGATGACCTTGCTGCGTATCATGGCATGAATCGAGAAGGTCGTACGAAGTGTTTGGCGGGCACGTTCGTCCTCACTCACCCGTTCGGCAATGATGTCCTTCGCGCCCTGAAGAGCAAACTCCCTCTCCATCTCCTCCGAGGGGGAGAGCTTTTTAATCAACTCGGCAAGCGGCACATTTGTTTGCTTCATGATGGCATCAGCTAGAGGCTCCAGTCCTGCTTCGCGAGCCACTTGGGCACGGGTGCGCCGCTTCTGTTTGTAGGGCAAGTAGATGTCCTCAAGTGTCGTTGCATCCCAACAATTCTCTATCCTATCTCGCAGTTCAGGCGTTAGTTTGCCCTGTCCTTCGATAGTAGAGAGGATGAACTCTTTGCGATGCTCCAACTCCGTTACCTTGTCTAGTTCCGCAGCCACTTGAGCCACCTCCACATCCGTCATACCTCCAGTTGCTTCCTTGCGGTAACGACTGATAAAAGGAACTGTGGCACCCTCCTGTAGCAGGTCAACCACCCCACGCACATACTTCTCCTTGAGTCCTGTGCGCTCCGCTATCAATTGACTTCGTTTAGCAACATTATCATTGCTCATAGTCCTAGGTTCTGCTTTTTGCTTGCAAAGGTACAAAGAAAAAGTGAAAAGTGAAAAGTAAAGAATGAAGAAATCTTTGTTTTCTTTTTATTTTTTCACCCTTTCGTATCTCAGTAAGAGACTCGTGCGAGGCTGTTCAAGTGTGAGTGTCAGCCCTTCGGCCAGTTGGCGACCTGAGTATTCCTTTGATTCGTTTTTATCTTTATTAAAAAGTTGATAGGTGGCCGACGGGTCGATACCGCAGAGACGAACCTCGTAGGTGCTGGCTTCGCACCCTGCACGTCGGAAGGCCACGATGTAGCCTGAACCATCTGTGGGACGGTGTAGCTGATAGGCCAGCCAGATATCATCGCCTGTAAGGTCGCCTATGCCTGAAAGGGGATAGAAATCTTCGTAGAAATAAGGGCGGACCTCCTGGAATTCCTGCATGGTACGCTGCATATCAATGAAGGATTCACCCTGTTGTGTCAGTTTCCAGTTGAATACTACGGCGCTACCAAGCGACGAACGGGAGTCGAAAGGATTCACGTGGTAACTGCCTGTAGCGTGCTGGGGCAGATAGAACTCCAGCCCGTAGGTGTGACATTGATAACCAACGGGCTCGCCATAGTTATAATCTGTACGCCACATTGGGGCACTCCGCAACATTGTCTCATAGTCGATGCGCCGTCCGCCGCTGGCGCAGTTATCGATGAGCAGCTTGGGGAATCGTGTTAGTAGGTAGTCCCAGTAATCATAAAGTCCCATGATGTACTTCACCTCCGTTATTCCGCGTCGACCTTCTGCGTCGTTCGCCAACCAGATGCTCTCGGGAGCGATGTTGAAGTCCTGACGGTAGTGGTCGATGCCACTCGCTTCCAAGAAATCGCCGATAATCTGGCTCATCCATTTGCAGGCATCTGGGTTACCCAAATTAAAGAGACGGTTGTCGCCGCCTGCATCCAACATCCATTCTGGGTGCTCGCTGTCCCACAGACTGCCCTTATAGACACGCTCGGGTTCGAACCATACCATGAATGTTGCATCTGTTTTCTTGTGGATATAGTCGGCAATAGGACGGAAACCTTCGGGGAAACGTTCCGGATCAGGTATCCAGTTGCCTACAGTATTATACCAGTTCTTGCCTGTAGCAAAGTCGGCCGCATCGGTGTACCAACCGGCATCCAGCCAGAACGATTCGGGCTTGAGGCCGAACAGTTTTGTACGCTGCACAAGGGCTATAGCATATTCGGTGGTCATGCACGTATATTCGTTGCAGGGAGCAGGGTCGCCCCAGTTGAAGCCGCCGAACATAGGGTACCAGACAGGTTTGCCATCCACCTGGCGCGAGTGATGAGTCAGCAAGAAACGACGAAAGCTGTTGTGCCCCTTCATGCGGTCTTTATCCTGCCAAAAAAGGAGGCAGATACTGGCCGTTCGAATTTGCTCACCTGGTAACAGGCCGGCATCGAGGTGTTTCAGGCCTGCCTTTAGTTGAAGTAGTTGATTGTCGGCACTAGTAATCTGGCTTTGCCAAGTTCCTGTCCAGCCGATAGCTACCATAACGCCTTCAGCCTCAGATGTCTGGAGATTAAAGAAAGGGAAGGCTCCGTCGGAGGAGCGCCCACCGCGTGGTTCCATTCTCAGCGTATCGCCCGTCTGGAGCGTTCGTTCACGTGGAGCGAAGTCGGCACGACTGGCATTACTTCCTTCTGCATAATACAGAATGGGAGCACCTGCCGGATGTCGAAAAGTGATGTCTATCGTCTGTACATGACTGATGCGTGGCGTAACGTTACTGCTCGTGTTCGCAAAACGTAAAACCCATTCCAACGCGCCGAAGTCCGTCCATCCCGTCACCTCGCACTCCACCCTCAACCCTGTCTGGCTATCGGTGTAAGTGGCAATATAATGCAGGCTGTTTTCCTCAGAAGCAGGCAAACGTGTCAAACTGTGGCGGCATCGCCGCAATATTTCTTTCGAGGGCACACCGCCATATTCAAACGAAAAAGGCGGAGTTTTCCCCTTGCCGAATTGCAACGTAATCCAGCGTTCCATCTGAACAGGCTTTCCATTCTGGATGACTATTCCCTGAGCTATCGAGGTTAACGGGAAAATTAGAAGGGCAACCAGCCATAAAACTGGCATCATATATCTTTTCATAAAGCTTTTCATTTCGTTTGCTTGAAATCTGAGAACAAAATTACTCAAAATATCTTTCTTTGAAACCAATTTAGCTGCTCCTATATACTCCATTCACTCTTCCACCTCACAATGCAGGAATCCCATTTCCTTGGCTTTCTCTTGATTCATCAAGAAATAAATGGCCTCGCCTTCATTGCAGACTTCTCCCATCGAGTTGATAATCTCGGCATTGATATACGCCAGATTCCGTACTAGTTTAGTAACTTTAGCCCGTATCGTAAGTTCTGGTTCTGTTGTCGGGACAGCTTTTCGGAACTTCACATTCAACTGCACCGTATAGCCACTAGTCTGCAACTTACGGGTGACCACCCATCCGCAGACTTCATCAATCAACGTACTCAAGATGCCACCATGCATAGTGTTTACCCATCCCTGATAGTGGGTTCCCGGATGCCACGTGCTGATGATATAGTCTCCATCTTCATAGAACTCCAAGTGAAGTCCAATGGGATTGTCGGGGCAACAACCAAAACAATTGTATTCCGGATGGTTACGCCAAGGGTTTATTATCTTCTTCATGTCTTTGTAGTTTATTAATTTCATTTTTCTTAACTATGTTCAAAACACGTCTTCACAGACAGATTCTATCTCTTTACTATATTCAAAACAGCATCTTTACTTTCTATGCAATAACCGCTGGAATGAAATAACGATATTTTCTTTGCAAAGGTAGATATTATTCTGCTCATTTGCAAAATTCCGTGTTATTAATTGAACAAAAAACTGAAAAATCTTTAGTTCTTGCACCCTAGTAAAATTTCATCCTGAGAACAAACATTTTTCCTCCTAAGACTTTTTCATATTCCAAGACTTGAAATTTATGTTTCAGGGCTTAGAACATATGTCCCAAATCTTGGAACTTATATTCCACGACTTGAAACATAAAATATCCCTGAAAGTAAAAACATCCCTCACTAGGACTTTAATCACTTTCCTTTTTAATAATTCAAAAAAAATAAAGAGAAAGTGTTTGAGTTTCGATATTTATTCGTAATTTTGCACCGCAATTCGAAAGAAAAGCAAAAATATTGCTCAATTCTCACTCAAATCGGTACCTCTGAATAGTTTTTCTGACAAAATAGATACTAGTCGAGAGTGTGCCTATAGTGCAAAAGGCTACACTTACTAAATAAATGAATTATATGAGAAGACACTTAACATTATTCCTTTTTGCCTTGCAAAGTATAGCTGCAATCTTAGCACAAGGTAACGGAACAGGGTTTATAGGCAACGGATACTACCGTATACACAACTTTGCAACAAATCGTTACATCTACGTAACTGACAATAAGGATTACTACAACAAAACCCACGATAACGAGGACTTTCAAGCCATCCAGCTTTGGAAAAATCCCAACAAGGCCATTTCAGATCCTGCTAGCGTCATCTATATCCAAGAAGTGACATCCGGCAACTATGACCTCAAAGCCCAAGGTACAGGTGTTCACTCACTCACAGGATACTATGTTAACGTAAGCAAGAAAGCTGACGGGACCTACGAAGTATCTGCAACAAAAGCAGGAGTCACAAAGTATCTCTCCGATGACAAATCGGATACCACTAAAGACCAGGGGAAGCTAGGCACAAGCAACACGAGCAGATATCGCAGATGGATAGTTGATAGGATATATTCTGATCACTCCACCAACTATGTCGGCATAAAGCCAACCATTACTCTGAACGATAAATACTATCATCCGTTCTTTGCAGACTTTCCATTCAAGGTGACCTCCCCGAACATGCATGTTTATTACATCAATAAAATTTCTGGAGGGAATGCTTTTATACGGGAAATTGAGGGTGAGATACCAGCCCGAACACCTGTTATTATAGAATGTGCATCAACCAACCCTTCCGACAATCGTATTGAACTCCTCAACTCCACATCGGTGAAAGTGACGGACAACAAACTTTCTGGTGTCTATTTCTGTAATGGGGAACGTCCTGAGAAGTCCGTGGATGCATACACAAAGTTCGACGCTTCCACCATGCGTGTGCTCACGGTAGCCGATGGCAAGCTCATCATGACGAACGATGCTCCCAACCGACTTAAAAGAATTCACACCATCATCGACTGGCTCACAGAAAGGGAAGGAGACATCGACTGCATTCCTGCCAACACAAGCTATCTCAAGGTTAGTGCTGGCACACCTGCTGTACTTAATCTTCTCGTCGACTCAGGAACGATATTGGGTGACCTGAATGGTGACGGTAAAGTGGACATCGCTGATGCTGTTGCTGTCCTGAACATCATTGCTGATGGCAAGTACAACAAGAACGCTGATATCAATAATGACCAGAAGATTGACATTGCCGACTTCGTAGCCATCCTGAACATCATGACTCAGCAAAGTTCTATCACTGGTGACCTGAATGGTGACGGTAAAGTGGACATCGCTGATGCTGTTACTGTCCTGAACATCATGGCTACCGGTAAGTACGACAAGGCTGCTGATATCAATAATGACCAACAAGTTGACATTGCAGACTTCGTATCTATCCTGAACATCATGGCCAAGCAGCAATAAGAAGATTTTACTTATAGCCGCTCATCAAGAACCTTCATAGTTTCCAGGGCTTGCGGTAATCAGGTGTAATGAAGCGGTCAGCCTCTCGGTTGTGGAAGGTGTGCTTCACGTCATCATAGGTTAGCACCTCATGCGTTCTAGCAGCGATGTTGCCGATGTGTGCATACTTGGCACAAAAACTGCCGTTTGTAATGGGACATGCTGTCTGCATGTCTCTCCGCTTCACACAATCCAAGAAATTTGTTGTATGGTCCAAGTGGTCATTATTCGACGGCTTTACAAGTTTTGCCTCCACTTTATCGCCTTGCGGAATTACCTCCCAACTCTCACGATTAGCTATGAGAGTGCCGTTGGTGCCCTTGAACTCCAGTCCGTAATTGCGACCATAAGGCCCTGATTCGATAGCAACGTTCGACCATTGTATTAGGAATTCCGGGAATTGATAAGTAACACTTAGTGTATCGAACGTCTCTGCGAAATTCTCCGGATAGGCATGATTGCCGCCAGCAGCAACAACACGCTGAGGCATACCTTTGACGTTCATGCCCCACAATGCCATATCCAGCAAGTGTACGCCCCAGTCAGTAAGCAAGCCACCACCATAGTCCCAGAACATACGCCAGGAACCGTGAAAACGTGACGCATTGAATGTACGTTTCGGAGCAGGACCAAGCCACATGTCGAAGTCAACGCCTTCAGGAACAGGACTATCCTTTGCCGGATTCAACAGAGCAGCATAAGCAAAGTTTGCCCATACATTGACACGACCGATGTGTCCTAGTTCACCGCTTTCGATATATGCTTTCATGCTATGCCAAAGGGCCGCACTTCGTTGTTGCTGTCCCACTTGAACGACGCGGCCATACCTTTGAGCTGCAGTCACCATAACATCGCATTCGGCAATGCTGTTGGCCAGTGGTTTTTCCACATACACATCCTTTCCTGCCGAGCAGGCATCAGTTGTTATCTTGCTGTGCCAATGGTCGGGAGTGCCAATGACGATGATATCCACATCGTCACGCTCCACTACTCGGCGGTAATCACCATAACATGTGGGACGTTTGCCCCAGTTCTTTTCTGCTTCGGCAGCGCGGCTTGACAGAATACCACTATCTATATCACACAACGCCACACAATTGGTGCCCGGATATCTCATGATATCAGAGAGATCGTACCAGCCCATAGAACGGCAACCAATCAGAGCGACATTCAGACGGTCACTTGCAGCAACAGTTTGTTTTAAAGGCGCTCCAGCATAGAGCACGCGAGGCATCAGCACCCCAGCAGCCAAAGCCGTAGCCGACTGCCGCAGGAAATCTCTTCTTGTTAATTCTTCACTCTTCATTTTTCACTCTTCACTTACAAAGGTCTAATCCAGATATTGCGGAAACTGATGGGCTGGCTGGGGTCGCCATGAGACTGGAGCCGTATTGGGCCTTCGCCATGCTTTACTGTGCGGGGGAAACCAATATACTCCGTAGTGCCTTGAATCTCTGTATGGTTCTGAAGGACAACGCCGTTCTGGATGACTGTCACAAAAGGACGATAGAGATATGTACCGTCTTCCTTGAAAATAGGGGCAGTGTAGATGATGTCGTACACGTTCCATTCGCCGGGTTTACGCATCACATTGACCAGGGGCGGAGTCTGCTTGTAGATGCTTCCCGTCATGCCGTTCACGTATGTCTCGTTTGCGAAACAGTCCAGAATCTGCACCTCGTACATGTCCTGTAGATAGACACCGCTGTTTCCCCTTGCCTGGCTTTCACCTGTGATGCCCTCGGGGATGCACCATTCCAGATGCAGTTGGAAGCTTCCGAACTTCTGGCGGGTCACAATGTCACCCTTCGACTTGTCCACAGTCATCACACCGTTCTTCACCGTCCAAGCAGCATCCCCTCCATTGGGATTCATCCAAGCCGAGAGATTTTTTCCATCGAAGAGCACGATGGCATCGCTCGGAGCCGTATTGGTCTTGATGTCGCCTGGAGTAACCACCTTGGGCTGCGGTGTCCAATACTCCGACATTCCTGGCCTCATAGCCTCGGGCTGTGGATATTCTTTCTTCTCTTGTGCCTGAGCAGAAGCACACCATGCAGCAATTGTTAATGCTGCCATCGTAAACAGTTTCTTCATAGTCGTTTGATGTTTAATATTGATTTGTCAGTTTTTGTAAATAGCTTACCCTTCGTTTCCTCGCCAAGTTGTCAATAATTGTTGTTTGCGGGACAAATATACGAAAAAATATCGTCATATCAGCCTAATGCGGTGGAAACTTCCATTTTTTTCTACTGCATAAATATAAAAACGTTTGTATTGTCTTCGCATATTTTGTATCTTTGCAAATAAAAAATAAAAAAAATGATGAAAAAACTATTATTGATGGCCGCCCTCGCAGGGCTGGCAATAAATGGTGGAGCCGAGTCCACCACAACAGTTCAGACTGCGCCCACTATGACCGAGTGGCACGACATGGAAATAAATAACGTGAACCGTCTGCCCGTTCACACAACGTTCTTCGCCTTCGAGAACGAGGCGTTGGCTCTGAAGGGTGACATGACGAAATCGGGACGTTTCCTGTCCCTACATGGCAACTGGAAATTCCATTGGGTGGAGAATGCCAACCAACGTCCTGCCGACTTTTACAAGCCCGACCTCGACGACTCCTCCTGGGGAACGATGCCCGTGCCAGGTATGTGGGAACTGAATGGCTATGGCGATGCTGAGTATGTGAACTCAGGATTTGCTTGGCGAGGACACTTCAATCAGAAGCCGCCACAGGTTCCCGTGAAGGACAATCACGTGGGCTCTTATCGCCGCTCGCTTCGCATCCCAGCCGATTGGGACGGCAAGCAGATTGTGGCTCGGTTCGGTTCGGTTACATCTTGCATCTACCTTTATGTGAACGGACAGTTTGCAGGCTATTCTGAGGACTCGAAAGTAGCTACGGAGTTCGACATCACGCCCTTTGTAAAGGCTGGAGAGGACAATCTTATTGCCTTCCAGGTGTTCCGTTGGTGCGACGGCTCCTGGTGCGAGGACCAAGACTTCTGGCGGCTCTCAGGCGTTGCCCGCGACTCGTATCTCTTTGCTCGCGAGAAGGACACACATCTTGACGACCTCCGTCTGACCCCCGACTTGGTAAACAATTATCAGGACGGTGAACTGAGCGTCCAAGCATTACTCTCTGGCAAGGGCAACGTAAGCATCGAACTCTTTGACCCTGATGGGAACAAAGTGGCTGGCTCCGCCATCAACTCGTGGAACGAGACCCTCCCTGCCCAAGGAGGTGTAAAACTGGAAGTTAAAGCTCCGAAGAAATGGACAGCAGAAACACCATATCTATACACACTCGTTGTTAAAGCTTCCACTATACCAGAGGTCAAAAAAGTTGGCCGCAAGGTGATAAAGGCCGCCGAACCTGTGGTAACAGAGGTTATCACCCAGAAGGTGGGCTTCCGCAAGATTGAAATCAAGAATGCACAGCTGTTGGTCAACGGCAAGCCCGTACTCATCAAGGGTGCTGACCGTCATGAACTGGACCCTGATGGCGGCTATGTGGTAAGCCGCGAGCGTATGATTCAGGACATTCAAATCATGAAGCGCCTCAACATCAATGCCGTCCGTACCTGCCATTATCCCGATGACCCCGTTTGGTACGACCTTTGCGACGAATATGGTATCTATATGACGGCAGAAGCCAACCAAGAAAGTCACGGCTTCGGCTACGGCAAGGATGCTGAGGCGAAGAAACCGCTCTTTGCCAAGCAGATATTGGAACGTAACCAGAACAATGTGCGCTCGCACTTTAACCATCCTGCCATCATCGTGTGGTCGCTCGGCAACGAGACCGTCAACGGACCTAATTTCGAAGCCGCTTACGACTGGGTGAAGGCTGAGGACAAGAGCCGTCCCTGTCAATGGGAGCAGGCACATCGTGAAGGCCGCAACACAGACATCTTCTGCCCGATGTACTACACTCCTTGGTCATGCGAGGCCTATTGTAAGGACGATAACTTCCAAAAGCCGCTTATTCAATGCGAGTATAACCATACGATGGGTAATTCAAGCGGTGGTCTGAAGGAGTATTGGGAGCTCATCCGCAAGTACCCGAAGTATCAGGGCGGCTACATCTGGGACTATGTAGATCAGGCTCTCCATCGCAAGCCTAATGCCAAGATGCTGACAGCATCGCTGGATGAGCTGAATCGCGTGGCCGACCTCTCTTACCCTGAACTGAACAAGATAGACTACACCTATGGTGGTGACTATAACAGCCACGACCCTTCGGACAACAATTTTAACTGCAATGGTATCATTGGTCCCGACCGTCAGCTGAATCCTCATGCCTACGAGGTAGCCTACCAGTACCAGAACATATGGGCAAAGCCGCAAGGCAATCTTGCTGAGACAAAGGCCATCGAAGTCTATAACGAGAACTTCTTCCGTAATCTGAGTAACTACCAGCTTGACTGGCAGATTATGGCCGATGGTAACCTCATTCAGCAAGGAACCATAGCTGATTTGGACGTGGAGCCCCAGCAGACAAAACCCTACACCATTCCTTTCAACACTGAGAATATTACGGACAATGCAGCCGAAATCATGCTCAACATCCGTTTCAGACTAAAGGGCGATGAGCCGCTCATGAAGAAAGGTCAGATGGTGGCTTACAACCAATTGCCCGTCCGGGAGTACGGCCATAAGTGCTGTGACTTCGCTGAGCAGACCGTCCGGACGCCCAACTCCAAGATTAAGGTAACAGACAAGAAAGGCTCCGATGCTATCATCGTTTCGAACGCAAACTTTACCATCAAATTTGACCGACAGACAGGCCTCCTGAGCGGTTATTCCGTCCTCGGAAACAACCTCATGGGCGAGGGCGGCACTCTGCGTCCAAACTTCTGGCGTGCTGTTACCGACAACGACATGGGTGCTGGCTTGCACGAGAGCATGAAAGCATGGCGCAATCCGGAGATGAAACTTTTGTCGCTTACTGCCGAGAAAGCTAAGAAACAGAATCAAGTGACGGTGAAAGCTATTTACGATATGCCGGGCGTAAAGGCTCAGCTCACTATGGATTACGTTATCATAGAGGGTGGTGCCATCCATGTGTTCGAGAAGATGACCACAACGGCCGGTGCAGAGGTCAGCGATATGTTCCGCTATGGCGTGGTAATGGATATGCCGTATGCATACGACCAGAGCGAGTACTATGGGCGAGGTCCCATCGAGAACTATGCCGACCGCAAGGAATGTATGTTCATAAGCAAATACGGACAGAGCGCCGACGAGCAGTTCTTCCCCTACATCCGTCCGCAGGAGACAGGCACGAAAACTGACATTCGCTGGTGGCGTCAGACCAATCCGTCTGGCTTCGGACTCCGCATCCAGTCTTGCGAGCTTTTCACAGCCTCTGCCCTACATTATAATATTATGGACCTTGACGAAGGACAGGAGAAAGCGCAGCGTCACTCGCCGCAGGTGCCCAAGTCAAAGTACACCGAGCTGTCGTTAGATATGTTGCAGACAGGCGTTGGCGGCATCAATTCGTGGAACAAGGATGCCCAGGCATTGCCTCAATATCGCGTAAAGTACCAGGACCGCATGTTCAAGTTCTGGCTGATACCAACCACAGGCCCCTCCAAACATTAACAGAACACAAATATGGAAAAGAAACGTACAACACCCGAGTTTATCACAGCGCTCCAGCCCGGCGAGATATTCGTCTTTGGAAGCAATCTTGGCGGCATGCACGGCGGAGGAGCCGCATATGTCGCCTACCGTAAGTTTGGTGCAGTCATGGGACAAGGCGTAGGATTGCAAGGACAGAGCTATGCCATTCCGACCATGCAGGGCGGAGTGGAGACGATACGCCCTTATGTGGACGACTTCATCCTGTTTGCCAAGGAGCATCCCGAGCTTACATTCCTTGTCACCCGTATCGGCTGTGGCATAGCAGGCTTCACAGATGAAGAAATCTCGCCACTCTTTGCTAAGGCACACGACATCGAAAACATCGTCCTACCCGAAGGATGGTAAATATATTATAATGTTCTGAACTTCTGACAGAGGTTAAGAAGTCAGAAGTTAAGAAGTTAAGTTTATACCGGTAGTTATAGCGACGAGACCAGTTGGTCCCAATCAGCAGGAGAGCCCTTCCTGCCGAAGGCTTTTTCGAAAAGACGCGAGCGCGTGTTGGTGACTGACTGTTTGGAGTGAGCTGTCAACTGACCAATATCCATAGGCGTGATACCCAGCCGCAACAGCATTGATACGCGGCGTTCCTGTAGACTGAGTCGGCAGAATTCTTGCAGACGAGGCAGGAACTGGGGCAACGACTGAGAGAACAGCGCCTCCAATTGCTGCCAGTCATCACTTGTCATTATAGGTTGGTGTACGTCAGCCAGCAGCCCATGAATGTGTTGCACGATAGGTGCCTGGTTCAAAGTGCTCTGCTCTTCCGCGCTTATGCGTTCTGGTTTGTTTTGGTGTTCCGCCACAAGCATTTCCATCTGCTGTAGCTTTAGGCGGAACACCTCACGTTTTTTTCGGTAGTAGAAGATGAAGAACGTCAGGATGAGGATGAGTACCAGGGCAGCGACAGAGACGAACATCACCAGTTTCTCAAGCCTGACGTTCTCGCGTTCCCGCAGGCTGTAGTCGTAGAGAGCCGTCATACGGCGCAAGGCATCGGCATCGTTTTCGCCCAGTATCGAGTCGCTCAGCATGCCGTATTGCTGTATATGGGCATTGGCCTCTTCGATTTGCCCCATATCCAGCGCATAGTCCGCCAACTGGCGATGAGCTCCTCGGCGTGCATAGAGCGAGCCACGTGCCAATACCTTATTATAATATAAGATGGCAGAGTCCTGCATGCCGCTGCGGTGATAGAGGTCGGCCATCATGAAGTGCAGGCCGCTGGCGTTCGCGCTGTCGGTATAGGCAAGGGCGGGCAGGAGTAGCCGACGTGCTTCCTCCAAGCGGTCGTGATAAAGATAATAGCCCGCCATCTGACTCTCTACGTCGCGTTGCATGGGCTGATGACCGAAGGCGATGGCCAGCTCGCGGGCTTGGCAGAAGCAGACGATGCAGCTGTCGTTGTCTTGTGTCCGATAGACGTTGCCCATGTCGCGCAGGTCATAGATGAGTCCCAGTGTGTCACCGGCCCGCTTGTCGATGGCATAGGCCCGCTGATAACTGGCTAATGAGCGGTCAAGCATATGCTGGTTGAAGAAGAGCGTGCCCTTCTGACTCTCCACCAACGCCCGCAGGCTGTCGGTGGTAGCCTTTTGGCCGGCTTTTTCCAAAAGGGTCAGGGCTGCAGGCGCGTCTCCTTGGTCGATTAGGGACAGCGCCTCGTGATACTCAGCCAGTCCTGCCTGCTTCTGCTGACAACCTGTGAGCGTTGTCAGCAAAAGCGCGGCGAAGGATATTATTAATGTTCGTTTCATTTAACAGCAATCTTTCTGCCCGTCTTACCGTCGATATAGATGCCACGGGCGGGCTTTCCGGGAAGTTTGCGGCCTTGGAGGTCGAATAATTGTGAATTAGGAATTGTGTATCGCGAATTATGAATTTCCTC